>JAEUUM010000389.1 GCA_016787375.1 Saprospiraceae bacterium | reverse complement strand
GTATCAGCAGATGGGATTTGATAAAAAGTGGTATTTAATTCAATGGTATGAAACTGTCTTGAATAATGGTATAAGAAATCTTTTGGGGTTGATTTGGACGGATACCAGACATTCTTCCAATTATTTTCGACCCAACTTGTTCCTCCAATGTACAGGATTTGTTCCGATTCGTTTTTTTTTGGATTAACTGAAACGATTGGAGATTTAATCCAAATTTCTTCCGGATAAGTCCAATTCACATCATCTGCATTAGAAGTTTTACCAAAGTCCATTTTACAAATATTGGCGTGAAATTAGTCGGTCTACGATTTAAAATCAAGCAAAAATGATTAAGTTTTCTGTTAACTTTGTTAAAAAATTGTTTTCATGAGAAGGAAGATTATTGCAGGCAACTGGAAAATGAATGGAGATCAACATACTGCCAAGTCCCTTTTACAAAGTATTAACAGTCCAAATAATTCACAAATTGAGGTTCTTGTCTTTCCACCATTTTTATTTATTGAAGGATTGTTGAAAATGGATAAATTAAAAATAAAAATAGGAGCCCAAAATGTGTCTCAATATGATAATGGAGCTTACACGGGAGAAATATCGGCTGAAATGTTAAAAAACCTGGGTGTTGATGTGGTTTTGGTTGGACATTCAGAAAGGCGAGAGTATTTTAGTGAATCTCCTGAAATTCTGAAGTCCAAAGTTGACATCAGTTTGTCTTTCGGGATTGAAGTTGTTTTTTGCTGTGGAGAGCCTATAGAAGTAAGAAATAGTGAAAAACAAATATCCTATGTGGTGGATCAATTAAGATCTTCAATCGGACATTTGTCTAAGGAAATGATGGGTAAAATCAAAATTGCGTATGAACCAATCTGGGCCATCGGAACTGGGTTGACCGCTACAGCTGAACAAGCACAGGGGATGCATCATGCTATAAGAAGTTTTGTAACCAATCATTGGGATTCTGAGCTTGGTGCTGCGATTCATATTTTATATGGTGGTAGTTTAAAAGCTGACAATGCACCAGATTTGTTGTCTATGAAGGACATTGATGGTGGATTAATAGGTGGGGCATCATTAAAAGCGGATGAATTCAATAAAATTATTGAAATCGCAACGTCTCATATATGATTAATAAAGTTACAGAAAGATTTATAGAGGTTCATAACAAGATCCTTCAAATGAAAAAGGTAAAATCCAGCAGGCAGTTTGCAATTATGCTGGACTATCTTCCTCAAAGTTTGAGTGAGATAATCAATATGCGGAGGGATGTAAGTGTCGAGCTTTTAAGAAAGGCGGTCGAGGTATTTCAAATGAATCCGGAGTATTTGTTTTTGGGCAAAGGTGAATTATTTTATCAGGAGACGGTAGAAAAAATTAGAGAAATTACTTTGATTACTAATGCTTCAGGAGAATCAAAGATTCTTTATGTACCGGGAAGTATGCAAGAAAAATATGCATTACATATTATCAGTGAAGATATTATTAAGGAATTACCTACATTTTCGCTTCCAGACCCTAATTTCAATAATGAATACTACAGATGTTTTGAAATGAAGGGTGACCATATGGAGCCAACAATTTTTGAAGGGGAGAGGCTAGTAGGAAGATATCTTGAACCGATATTCTGGAAGAACAGTATTAAAGATAATTTGGTATTCATCATTGTTACCAATGCCGAAGTTTACATTGGAAGATTATTGAATCACCTTAAAGAAACGAAGTCTATCCTGGTTCAATCTGATAATAAATTTTATAAGAATATTTCGATAAAAGCCAATGATATACAAGAGATTTGGCAGGTGTCACTCAAAATCAGTCCTTTTCTGTCATCACCCAGAAACCCAAATGAGATTTTTCGTTACGAACTTCAAAACATAATTCAAACAAATAAAATGCTCACTGAGAACATAAAAGATGTGGAAAAGCAAATGCGTGAGCTGTTAAAAAGAGATTCAAAAACTGGCACTGTTTAATTGATTCTGCTTTTCTGCCAGTTTGAATTTGCATGTTTGATTTCAGAAATTTTGTGTGCTTCTGATTCAAATAGGTGCAGTGCCAGGGCGGCTGCAGCTTGTTTTTCCTCAGAAAAGGTATTCTCCCATTCGTTAGGGTTGAAATTTTTTGGGATGAAATTGGTATCAAATTTGCCAGATATGAAGTCAGGGTGCTCCAACACAAATTTGCCGAACCCTAGCGTGGTTTTAATACCTTCAACTGTAAAATTATTGATGGCATCGATTAAGTTTTGAATAGCTTCAGAGCGGTTATTGCCCCAAGCGATTAGTTTGGCAATAAGTGGGTCATACTGTATCGGTATTTCCATACCCTCCGTATAACCACTATCCAATCTTACGTTTTCTAAATTTGGTAAATGGAATTTTTCCAAAGTGCCAATGGAAGGCAAGAAATTATTTGAAGGGTCTTCTGCACAGATTCTCAATTCTATTGCATGGCCTAGAATTTTCAAGTCTTCTTGTGTGAATTTTAGTTTTTCTCCTCTGGCAACTTTGATTTGCTCCTCCACCAAGTCTAATCCACAAATCCACTCTGAGACCGGGTGTTCAACCTGAAGTCGAGTGTTCATTTCAAGAAAATAAAAATTCAAATGTTCATCAATGAGGAATTCAACGGTTCCGGCTCCTGAGTAATTACATGCAAGGGCGACATCACAAGCAGCTTTTCCCATGGCTTTCCTAACTTCAGGAGTTAAAATTGAAGATGGTGCTTCTTCTACAAGTTTTTGATGGCGCCGCTGAATACTGCATTCTCTTTCAAATAGATGTACAACATTTCCGAAATCATCAGCCAAAATTTGTATTTCTATGTGTCTGGGCGAGGCAATGTATTTTTCGATAAATACTGAGTTGTCACCAAATGCGGAAAGCGCCTCACTCATGGCCCTCTCCATTTGTTCAGGAAGTTCTTCCTCATTATTCACAACTCTCATTCCTTTACCTCCACCTCCTGCAGAGGCCTTAATCAATACAGGAAACCCAACACTTTTTGCTATATTGATTGCTTCAGTTTTATCGATAATGGCTTTGTCCATTCCAGGTACCATTGGAATGCCATAGGATTTAACAGCTTCTTTTGCGCCGATCTTACTTCCCATTGTTATGATGGATTCCGGTGAGGGGCCTATAAAGCGAATACCGGCATTTGATACTTTCTTTGCAAAATCTGCATTTTCACTAA
>JAEUUM010000352.1 GCA_016787375.1 Saprospiraceae bacterium | reverse complement strand
ATCTTAATGACTTCATTACGAGGGGAAAATAAAATCGGATTGGTTTTTGCATGAATGATAAAATAATACTTTTCAATAATTTTGGGCATTATGCAACAGCTTGATTTTCTTAAAAATACTTTACTCAATTTAAAAACAACCGGTACCATAACCCGTAGTTCGAACTTTTTGTGTAAGGCGCTATTGAGTTATATCAATTTTGAAGATGCCCACAACATAATTGAACTTGGTCCGGGTGATGGAGTCATTACAGCCCACCTGCTAAAAAGCATGAAGCAAGATTCGCACTTGTATTCTTTTGAAATTAATGAGATCTTTATCGAGTATCTACAAGCAAATTTTAAAGACCAACGATTAAGTATTATGCCGGTTTCTGCAGAACTTATAAAACCCGAACTTGCAAAATATGGAGTAAATCAAGTTGATTATATTGTTTCGGCTATGCCTTTTACCATACTGCCTGAGCAATTAACCGATTCAATAATAACCAATTGTTATGAAATGCTCAAACCAGGAGGCAAGTTTATACAATTTCACTATTCGCTTCAAGCCAAAAAATATTACATCAAAGTATTCAAGAATATTCAAATCAAATTTGTGGCATTGAATGTGCCACCTGCCTTTGTAATGGTTTGTGATAAATTAGGCTAATCTCTCTGTCCTACTTCAATTCATTGGTAATTTCTACGATTTTTGCTGCTCGATCCGGGCATAACTTACCCAACACTTTATGTAAAGATTCACCGGAATTTTGATCTGCCAGAAAGTTTTTGTCTTTATTCTCCTGCAGAATACATGCTTTCAGATTATTTTCTGCCATATTAAGGGTATCCATTAAAGACATTATTTTTTCAGTTTGTTTTTTCTCAAGTAGTTGTTTGAAACGTTCATTTTTTGATTTCAAATCTTCGGAGCAACTGCAAAGATTTTGCCCAATTGCCTCATAATTTTGCCTTTTCCTATTGCTGCATGCTGCCAGTGTAATTATTATCACCAATAGGAGGCATATATTTATAGAAGGTTTTGCTAGAAGTGAGCTCATTGATGAAACCATTTTTTGACTATCTGTTCTGATAATTTACCCTGAGGTGTATAGTCTTTTTCCAAATAACCCTCATGGCCTTTAAGTTCTGGAAACCATTTCCACAAAAAGCCGCCTTTCCACCAAATTCGGTTATTAAAAACCGTATATAAGGCTTCAAGGGCGTTTGCCTGGGCAAGCTCATTTACTTTGGCACTCTCAATATTTTTTTCTATTTCCCATGTATTGTAACTGCAGCGATCGACGCTCAAATAACCGTATTCTGTGAACAGTACCGGCTTTCCTGTTTTTATACATAAGTATTCCATTTTTGATGCTAGTGGTTTCCATGCTTTTATCAGTTCGGGAACTTCCGGTGTGGTTTTATCAAGAAGCGGGAAATATGCATTTATGCCTGTAAAATCAAGATCAGACCAAAACTTTATGTGACTGTATTCGTCCCAGTTGGCTGCATATGTAAGTTTACCCTTGTATTTGGTTCGGATTTCTTTGATGAAATTTTCCCAAAACTCAGTTCGTTGTGCAGTTGATTTGGTGAATTCTGTACCAATGCACAACAAATCAACGTTCATATTGACAGCGATTTTGATAAAAGGTTCCATGAATTTTTTATAAGAATTTTCCCAGGCTATCCAATCTTCTTCTTTGGTAAATTCCAACCCTCCTGTCCAGGAGCCAGGGACAAATACCTGGGGTTTCAGCATAACCTTTAAATTGCTGTTATGTGCGTTCTGTATGGTTTCTTCAATGCCTTCGATTTGTTCACCCCACCATTGCCATTTTGAACCATACCTGATATCAGTCTTTCCTGGTACATTGAATCCATAGGGAATTACTGATATCCACTCTGCTCCAATGTTTTTGATTGGTACAAATGGATCAGAGTTGAAAGGATCGGGTGGAGCTACAAAACTTAGTCCGTCTATGATTTTTGTTGAATCTGATTTTAAATCATCAAATTTTGACTGATTTTGTGCATTTAAAGTGTCTGTTTTATTTTTATTACACGACTGTAATAGGCCTAAAAAACTTATCAGCAAAATTAACAATGATTTCAGTTTCAGCATACCAATGGTTTTTAATACAATATTAAACGAAATAAATCATTGGTTCAATATATATTTTGAAATTACAAGAACGCGCAATGAAGCATTTGGCATGGGCTAAATAATGAACATCATTTGCAATAGATTCTAACTCGACTGCTGACCCAGCTATTGTAACACTGGGTCTTAACAACACTTTTGTGAATTGACCTCCACCATCTGCGTCCTCAATCATTGTTCCCTGAGGATCGTCAGTATATGAAATGACTTTAAGCTTGGCATCTGTGCATAAATGCAGGTACCAAAGCATGTGGCAGCTGCTGATAGATGATAAAAATAATTCTTCAGGATTAAATTTTAAGGCATCGCCTCTGAACACAGGGTCTGAAGAACACTCAATTACTGAGCCCCCTGATTTAGAAACTTGATGATCGCGTTTGTAGCCCGTGTAGTGAGTGGTTCCTTCACCGGTATTTCCTATCCAGCGCACATTGGTCGTGTAGTGATGTTCTTTCATGGTCAAGTAGTTTTCTCAACAAAATACATATCAATTTGCCCTTTATTTTTTGCATCTACTTTGCCTCGATGGGTACATGCGAAATGATCCTTAACCAGATCAAATGTGGTTTGGGATATATTCACTTTTCCGGGTTCCCCACTTGATTCCATTCTGGCTGCCAAATTAACTGTGTCTCCCCAAATGTCATACGCGAATTTGCGGGTGCCCACCACACCGGCAACGATCGGCCCAGTATGTATTCCGATTCTCACTTGGAAATACGGCAAGCCTTGTTGGATTTTAGACAATTGATAATTATGCAAAAATTCTATCATTTCAAGACCTGCATTTACGGTATCAAACGGATGGGTGTTGTTTTCAGTTGGTATGCCACCAGCACACATGTATGCATCACCAATGGTTTTAATTTTTTCAATGCCGTATTTTTCAGTTATTATGTCAAATCCTTTGAAGCATGCGTCTAACTCTGCTACCAATTCTTCAGCTGTGAGTTTCTCAGCTATTTGTGTAAAATTTTTAAAATCCGTAAAAAGAACTGATACTGAATCATATTTTTTTGCTTTTGCTTTACCGGTGGTTTTAAGTTCGATTGCTGTTGACTCTGGCAATATGTTTAATAGTAACTCATCTGAGCGCTTTCTTTCTTGTTCTATAATCGAATTTTTTTCAGTGAGCTCTTTGTTTGATCTGGTTTTAATCCTGTTTCTATTAAAAAGTAACATCGCCAGCAAAGACAAAAGCACCGCCCCACCCATGAGGGAATTTCGCATGGTGCGTTCTGTTTTGAGTTTTTCTTGTTGAAGGGCTATTTCATTTTGTTTCTTATCTATTTCTCGCTGTCTTTGGCCTTCCTTGAAGTTAAATTCATCTTGTTGATATTTTAACAGATTGGATTCGTTCATCCTTGCATCTTTCAAATCCTCAAATTTAAGCCTGAATTCGTAAGCATCTTTGTAATTTCCCATCAAGGCATACAAACTTGAAAGGTCCTTAAATGCAGATTGTTGAAATTTAGTATCACCAATTTCGTCAGCTAATTTTTTATAGGACATGGTATAAAGCAAGGCCTTTTTGAAGTTTTTTAACCTTCGGTAGACGTCACCAAAACCATTATAAACTTCAATTATCCCTTTTTTGTCATCCTCTTTTTGTCTGATTTTTAATGACTGATCAAAGGATTGTAGCGCTTCCATCAGATATTGATTTGCTTTGCCCGGATTATCTGTTTTTTGATAGAACGTACCCAGGTTTTTCTTCACGACCCCAATGTTGTTGAATATTTCTCCACGACCTGTTTCGTCATTTCTATCCGTTCTGATTTTAAGCGAAGATTCAAGATACTTTATTGCTTCTTGAAATGATCTCAAAGCTTCTGCATAGTTTTTCTCTTTCATCGCCATTTCACCTAAATCGTCTTTTAGGCAACCGATATTATTCAGGGTATTTGCTTCTTCTTCTTTGTTTTCTGTATCAACCCACACCTTAAGTGCATTTTGGTAGAAATCCATCGCTTTTTCGGGCTTAAAAATATCAACGTGCAGGTTCCCCAGCTGATTATATGCGGTAGCAATTCCTTTCTTGTCGCCAATTTTATCAACTATATTTAGATAAGCGTATATATTTTCAATCGCTTTGGGGTAATTGCCCATTCGCCAATATAATGTACTGATGTTGTATTGAGCACGACCCATTTTGATCGTGTCTTTTCGTTGTTTTTGAATGTTGTAGGCCTGTTGGTAGCTTTCGATGGATTTAAAAAAATCACCTTGCTCATCATACAAATTACCAAGGTTGTTGTAAATATTAGCAATACCTTTCAAGTCATTCAACCGTTTCCGAATGGTCAATGCCTTTTGGTAAAACTGCATAGCAGTATCATAAGACGCATTCATTGATGCTGCTACAGCCAATGAAACATATGCATTTGCCTCGCCTTTTGGAAATTTACTATTGATGGATTTTGACAGAGCTTCCTGCAAATATTTCTGGGAGAGTTTAGGCTCATCTGACACTGTCAGGAATCCGAGCTCGTTTAGGGTATTGATTTTTGCAGTGTCCGGCTGTTTAAGGTTCAGACTTTTTCTGAGGCTGTCTAATTCAGACATCTGTGAATAGAGAGACAAGTCTGCCAACAATAGACAAAATAAAGTTAGAACCCTGAGGAAGTATTTCGGATGCAAGAATGATTTTTTATTTGTCTAAAAGAATGACACCGGAAGCCATGAACTTCAATTCCTTTTTTGGCTGGGTAATACTGGCAATGGCCTCTTTTGTAAGTCCTTCATCCTCAGCATAATGCTTTAATTCTTCAACCGATGTTGTTTGATAATAAGCTTCGCCTTGCATGATTACTTGTTTACCTGAAATATCTTTTGGCATAAAAAAGCCATAATCTTTAAACTTGACAAACATGGATGGTTTTGAAGCATCGTCTGAAACTATGGTCATCCAGCAACCTTTTGCCTGACAAACCGCCGAAACCCTTCCTTTTACTTTTGCAGTAACTTTGTCTGATTTTGAAAGCTGAACTAAAAGTTGATCATAAGTTATGGCGCCCTTTGAACTAATTTTTTCTCCAAATTGATTTTTACCGGTTTGGCCTGACTTTGTTGATTTCTCCGCGCAAGAAAACAGAACTAAAAGAGAAAACACTGCAATAATGAAAGCTTTCATGAGTAAAATTTTGATAAAGGTAACAAAGTTAAAGCTAGTGATTCCAAATTCAGCTTGTTAAAATATTCAATTTCAAATTTTTGAATAAGTCAAAAAAATCATCAAAATTGAGGTGTAGACAGAATTTGAGATTTGGGTTAATTTAGAACTGATTTTAAATATCTCTCTGACAAAGGGTCTCTTACTTTTGGCATAATCAAATTTCAAGGACAAACATTACGTTAAATAATCAATAAGGTGATTGGTTCAGGAATTATATTCTTATGAAAAATGTGATTTAATTGGTTTATTTGTTCTTTAATTTTAAAGTAGATTTCCCAAAATGACAAAGCTCTGCAAAATATCCCATATTAATTTCAAGCTCACGGGCTTGATGGTTTTGTTATTGAGTATGCTTTGTGTCCAAGTTCAAGCCCAGTGTATTTCCGGGGATTGTAAAAATGGCAAAGGAATATATTTGTTTCCGAGTGGTGCAAAATATATAGGACATTTTAAAAATGGCGAATGTGAGGGTATCGGGGTTTGTTATTATACAGACGGGAGCAAGTATCAGGGAATCTGGAAGTCGCGCTACCCCGAAGGTCATGGCATAAAAACTTATCCAGACGGAACTGTCCGGAATGGCTATTGGAAACGTGGCCGACCTGTGGATGAATCGGGTAATTTGTTGGAGGAAGTTTACGTACAAAAAGAAACAAAAAATGACGGAACCGATATACAATCAGGCTGTCTCACCGGTAACTGTCAAACCGGTGAAGGTGTCATGGCTTATGCCGATGGTAGTAAGTATGAAGGTCAATTTGAAAATGGTAAATTGACAGGGTTCGGCAGTTGGTATTATCCTAACAGTGAAAAATATGTAGGTAACTTTATCAACGGACTTCCATCAGGCAAAGGAACACTCTACAAAGCCAATGGCGCACAGCTGAGTGGATATTGGAAATCAGGTGAGTATATCGGAAACATTCAGGAGGTAGGTATAAAAACAGGATGTATAAATGGCAATTGCCAGAACGGATACGGAACATTCGTTGATCCTGATAATGGTGCAAAATATGAAGGCCAGTTCAGTAAAGGTTATTTTAACGGTGCCGGCACCATGAGCTATTCAAATGGTGATATTTACAAAGGCCAATGGAAAAACGGCAAATACCAGGGAACCGGTACACTTGTTAAAAAGGATGGCACCAGTATTGATGGACTATGGAATGAAGGTGAATTCAACCCGGTGGCTGCTGCATGGGATAATTCTGCAAGCCCAGATGAACCCGTGAAAATAAACACCAATCCATCGATCTTAAAAGATATGAAAGTATGGGCACTGGTTGTCGGTGTATCCCAATACAGCCACATGCCTGCTCTAAGGTACTCAGATGATGATGCATACAAGATGTTTGCCTTTCTCAAAAGTCCGGATGGCGGCAGTTTGCCTGACGAAAGAATCAAAATATTAATAGACGAGGATGCCACCAAGCAAAACATCAAAAAGGCTCTAAAAGAACTCTATCAGAATGCCGGTCCGGATGATATTGTGTTGTTTTATTTCGCCGGACATGGGCTCAAAGGATCTTTTTTGCCCATTGATTTTGATGGGTTTAATTTTAAGCTGACGCATGAAGAGATCAATGAGATCATGAAAGAATCGCACGCCAGGTTGAACCTGTGTATCGTAGATGCCTGCCACAGCGGCGGACTTGCATCGGATTACAACAACAACCCTGAGCTTATGATGGAAAATTACTATTCAAAATTTGAAGGAACCAATGTCCCATCAGCCATTCTGTTATCTTCAAAATCAGAGGAAACCTCCCTGGAATCAAAGGGTTTGAGGCAAGGAGTTTTTTCGCATTTTCTGTTGCGAGGACTCAAGGGTGAGGCAGATACCAACAAAGACCAGATGATCACCATCAAAGAGCTTTTTGATTATGTTGCTCTCAATGTAAAAGAGTATACCGATGACAAACAAACCCCTGTAATTAAGGGAGAATA
>JAEUUM010000335.1 GCA_016787375.1 Saprospiraceae bacterium | reverse complement strand
CAAAGGTGATCTAGTTAACAAAATTGCAGAAGATGCAGGCTTAACAAAAACTCAGGCTAACGATGCATTAAGCGCAACTTTGAATGCAATTTCTCACGGACTTAAGGGAGGTGACAAAATTACTCTTATTGGATTTGGTACTTTTTCAGTAAACGAAAGAGCTGCCCGTACAGGAAGAAACCCTTCAACTGGTAAAGAAATCAAAATTGCAGCTAAGAAAGTTGTAAGATTTAAACCGGGTAAAGAATTAGACGGCAACGTAAACTAATTTTAATTCGTCCAAATAATAAAAAGGCAGCTTATTCGATAAGTTGCCTTTTTGCTTTAGTGTTGTACTCATCCGGTTCTCAGGCTTAATCATTTATGGGTTCGTCCTTACTCATATTTATATTCAAAACCTTAATTGCGTGCTCGGAGGCAGTCTGTTCAGCTGCTTTTTTATTGTAGTCATCGGCTGAGGAAATTTTTTCTCCATCAACAAAAACGCCAATTTTAAATCTATCGCGTTTGTCGTGTTTATATTTGCTCAACACTTTGTAGCTAACTTCCTTTCCATTCTTTTGACACCATTCAAGCAGTTGACTTTTATAATTATCATCATAAAGTTCAAGTTCATGAATGTTGAGGTATTTACGCATGATTCGTCTTACCACATATTTGTAAGTATAGTTATATCCAGTTTCAATATAAACTGCTCCAACCAATGCTTCCAGTGCATTGCCAAGCATGGCTTTGCTGAGTCTTGCTGCATTGTATTCACTTAGGATCATCTCAAGCCCCATGCTGTCCGCAATATCATTCAAGGAGCTTCTTTTTACGATTTTAGAACGCATTTTAGTTAAAAAGCCTTCGTTGGCATTTGGGTATTTACGAAATAAATACTCTGCTACAATGGTACCAAGAACAGCGTCACCGAGGTATTCTAAGCGTTCATTGTTTTGCATGGCATAATCTTTTTCACTTGAAGAAGATTTATGCGCGAATGCAAGTTTGAATAAAGTTAAATCGTTGGGTATAAAACCGGCTACAGACTTGATTTTACGGGCAAGATTTTTGTCCGGGGAGAAGTAGTAATTATATATTTTACGGAAGATACCCAAGGCTTATTCTTTGAATCTTTTCACAACTATTGAGGAGTTATGGCCACCGAACCCAAATGTGTTGCTCATGAAGGCATCGAATTTTCTCTCTTGCAATTTATTGAAAGTAAGATTTAATTTTGAATCAATTTCTGGATCATCAGTGAAATGATTTATTGTTGGTGGCACATACCCACCCAACATACCAAGTAAACTGGCAATGAGTTCAACAGCACCTGCTGCACCGAGCAAGTGACCTGTCATGGATTTTGTAGAGCTGATATTGAGTTTATAAGCATGATCACCAAATACTCCTTTAATTGCCTTGGTTTCTGCTATATCCCCCAATGGAGTTGAAGTACCATGAACATTGATGTAATCGATGTCATCGATGTTCAAATTTGAATCCCTGAGTGCAAGCCTCATAACTTGCATTACTGACAAGCCCTCAGGATGTGGTGCGGTTATGTGGTAGGCATCTGCCGTCATACCGCTACCGGTTACTTCCGCTAAAATATTCGCTCCTCGTCGTCTTGCATGTTCCAACTCTTCAAGAACTACTGCACCTGCACCTTCACCCAGTACGAATCCATCCCGATCTTTATCAAAAGGTCTTGAGGCTGTGAGAAAATCATCATTTCTTTCAGAAAGTGCTTTCATTGCATTGAACCCACCCATTCCGGCTTCTACAACTGTTGCTTCTGAACCTCCGGAAATAATGATATCCGCCTTGCCAAGTTTGATATAATCAACTGAATTGCCAATTGCATGTGAAGAAGAAGCGCATGCTGAAGTTGTACAATAATTAATTCCTCTCATACCGTATTTTATAGATATCTG
>JAEUUM010000296.1 GCA_016787375.1 Saprospiraceae bacterium | reverse complement strand
ATTAAAATCAGTTTTGTTTGCTGAAATAGAGCAAGCAGAAGATATTCTAATTGCTTTAAAAGCTAAAAACAAAAGTGACTATAATTGGTGCATAGACAATCTAAAGTTACATTTTTGTTTATCAAAAGATATTCTTTTGATAAACAAATTAGCATTGTTATTTTCTTCTCTTAAAATCCATTCCGCAACTCCATTATTGGTAAGTAAATTGTTTGATAGAATATTATTGAAAAATGGCGGAACAATAATTTATGCTCTTGATGGATTAAAAAAATCATCATTTAAGAAAGTTCTTGAAATGTTAAAAAATGAAGATTTAAGTTATGAAATGAAAGAAATGTTAAAACTACTAAAATATTAAATTCAGCGTCTGAATTTATAAGTATCCTGAATAGTTTTTTTGTAGTCTGAATTTCAATTTTAAGGCAGTGGATTCTTCCAATTGACAGATTTTATAAAACCATTGAATATGTTATGCATACAGCATTTTTCCGTATTCTCCTTTTGTTTACGAAAGCAAATCGAATGAGCTAAATGTCCTTAAAGAATTCGGCTTTTTCTGCTATTCCAATTATTATTTAATTATAATTGATTGATCAACGCAACCAAGAACGGCGTTACCACCAATTATTTGTATTCCAATGGTGATGCCAGAATCATCAAGCACAATCTCAGTACAAATGATAGAGAGTATTACATAGCAGATATGGCCGTGTTCAATGCTTTAACAAACACTCTGTTGTGGTATGTACCCGGAACATCCAACGAAGCAAAGTTCAATCACCACAGTCCAAGCAATTTTTCGGTCAATAACAGCAACACAGGTGCAACAAGCTATACCACAGATCCATTTTTGATTGCATTAACGCAAACAAGTTCTTATCTTTATCCGGACATGGAGTATTTATTCAACGATCACTTGGGTTCAATGAGGATGATATATAAGTTGAATTACAATTGTGCAGGTGTATTTCAGAATACTACTATACAGTATATGGCTGATTACTTTAGTTTTGGAAAGATAGTCAGAGAGTACATTAATCCTGGTACCATTGCAGAAAAGTATAAATATACCGGTAAGGAACGAGATACGGAAAGTGGTTATGATTACTTCAGTGCTCGTAATTACCACTCAGAGGTGGGGCGGTTTTTGAGTGTTGATCCGCTAGCACATAAAATGCCAGGGTGGAGTCCTTATGGATATGGCTTCAATAACCCTATTAGAATGGTTGACCCTGATGGACGAGAACCTGAAGATTGGATTAAAAAGCCAAATGGACAAATAGTATTTAATGCAAGTGTTACCAATCAAAGCCAAGCTACAGCAACTTATGGGCAAGGAGCAGAAAATTTAGGAGCGTCAGGACTTCTGATGAATGATAATGGAGATCAAATTAGTTTGAATGCAGATGGCACAGCATCTAACAATGTTCTGCTAAATGAAGTTACTGTTACAGGACAAAAAACGGATGGTGGATTTTTAGGAACAGCAGACGGTGCTGTTAATGCAATAGGTGGAGCAATAGATTCTCAAACAGGATTAACAATAGGAGCAGGTAAACTTTCAGGCTTGTCAAATGACATTGTTCCTGTGGTCAAAGGTTTGGATGCTGTTGCAGGTGCCTTGGGTTGGACAGGAGCAGCAATTTCAATTGGCCAAGCGAACGATAATCCTAGTGCAGGTAATATTTTAAATGCAGGCCTTGATTTAGGGTTATCGGCTTTAAAATTAACTCCAGGAGTTGGTGCTGCTGTAGGGTTAGTAGATTTTGCTCTTACAGTGAGTGGAGCGAAAGATGCAATGTTTAATGCAGTAGATAATGGAGTTGATAGATTTCAAGCCAATCAGGTACTAAAGGCAGATCAAGTTGATATATCAAAAATAAGGTTGAAGTGAATAGAATTATAATTTATTTATATCGAAATAGTAAGTATGGAATTAATGAAGTATCCTTTTGGCATTTTGTAACTTCAAAAATTGGTTTTTTATTAGTTTTGCTACTATGGTTTAGTTCTATTTTAACTTATATGGATAGAAAGTTGTTTG
>JAEUUM010000254.1 GCA_016787375.1 Saprospiraceae bacterium | reverse complement strand
TTGGTTAAGGAGGGGAAGGATTCTTCTCGGAATTTTAAATCTTCAGGTATTTCTATATTTAATACGATGGATATAAATTTTATGACGGCATAATGAAATTGATTCCAGTCATCATTGTTATATCCGGCGATTTCTGAGCTTTCTAAAACTTGATTCTTTAAAAGACCTCTCAATTGATACAATCGCCTTTGTAATTGCTTCGGAATAGGGTAAGAATGAAATACATAGCTTAACCTGACATAAAATGTAGAAAAATTTAAGTTGATTGACTCAGTAAGCTGATAAATTAATTCCTCAAAAATGGCATAAAGCTGTTTTATATCTCTGCTATCATCAGCTTTATATTGTGAAATTTGTTTCCAAAAATAAGTTGCCTCGTTCATTTTAATTTATTTCAAAACATTGTATCAGTTAGTTAATATATTCCATAAAAATTGAATTAGAATTTAAACATGATTAATTAATGTATTGTGTTTGTTTATGGATAGTTTTATAATCAAAAAAGCCATCTTTGTTAAGATGGCTTTTTTAAAAAGTGTTTAGCTCTATTTATTTCACTGCATTGACAATACTTGCGAAAGTTGCTGGTTCATTTAAAGCTAAATCTGCCAAAACCTTACGATTCAGGTCAATGTTGTTTTTGCTCAGACTATTTATAAATGTTGAATAGTTCATTCCCTGATATCTGACTGCTGCGTTTATACGAGCAATCCAAAGTCTTCTGTAAGCACGTTTTTTGAATTTTCTATCACGGTACATGTAGCCCATTGCTTTGTCTACTGCGTTTTTGGCTACCGTATGTACCTTACTTCTTGCACCAAAATAACCTCTGGCGGCTTTTAAAACTTTCTTCCTTCTTGCCCTGGAAGCTACGGCGTTTACTGATCTAGGCATAATTTGAATTTTTAGTGCGATCCAGGGATTTCATTTTTCTGAAATGCTTTGTCCTGTATCCTCGTTAATAAATTAATTTATACGCAAAGAAGTCTTTTGATTCTTGCTTCATCAGCTACATTTACAGTAGTTGAGTGACTTAAATTCAATTTGGCTTTCTTTGTACGCTTACGTAAAAGGTGTCGTGCATAAGCATGAGCACATTTTACTTTTCCTGATCCAGTGAGTTTGAATCTCTTCTTTGCACTGGAATTTGTTTTCATTTTAGGCATAAAAATATTGCTTTTTTATAAGAAGTTGCAAAGGTAATAACTTTTTTAAAGTATTACAAGTTAACATCAAGTAAATTGTTAAGCTTTTTTTACGGTCTTTTTAGGAGACAGCATCACCATCATCTTTCGTCCTTCAAGTTTGGGTAGTGCTTCTGAAGCACCAACCTCTTCAAGTTCTTTAAGAAATTTAAGTAAAAGAAGTTCTCCTCTGTCTTGAAATACAATCGAACGACCTCTAAATGTTACATAAGCTTTAACTTTAGAACCTTCTTCCAGAAATTTTTTCGCGTGCCTTACTTTAAATTCAAAATCATGTTCGTCGGTATTGGGGCCGAATCTAATTTCTTTGATAACTGTTTTCGAAGTGTTGGCTTTAATCTCTTTTTCTCTTTTCTTTTTGTCATAAAGAAATTTTTGAAAATCAGTGATTTTTACAACAGGTGGGTCAGCATTCGGAGAAATTTCAACAACGTCTAAATCCAATTCTTCAGCCCATCTTATAAGGTGCATTAATTGGTAAACTCCAACAACGACGGGTTTACCTGCAACCTTACTTATTTCTTCCATGTTGTCCCCAACTAAACGGACTTCATAGGATCTGATTTGCTCGTTGATATTGAATTTTTGGGCCAGTTGATCCGAAACTTTTAATTTTTTTGCCAAACGATTTTAGTTTTTATGTGAAATATTTTAACAAATGTACATTTTAGCTTCAAATAAAAAAAGGATTCACAAAATGCTTTGTAAATCCTTTTATTTTTTTTACTTTTTATTTGACATCTGTCTTAGAAGTTTTTTTCATTGTAATGGTAAGCTGATCACCTTTATCGTTTACATTGGCTATGAAAACACTACCCGCAGGTGGATTTTCTGTAAGAATAAATTCGGCCAAAGGATCTTCTACATATTTTTGAATGGCTCTATGTAAAGGTCTTGCTCCAAATTGAGGATCAAAACCTTTTGTAGATAAAAATTCTTTTGTTTTATCATCTAGCTCAAGTGAGTATTCAAGATGGCTTAATCTGCCTAATAGCTCAGCAATGCTGATATCAATAATTTTGAAAATATCTGGCTGTGTTAGGCTGTTGAACACTACAACATCATCAATTCTATTTAAAAATTCAGGTGAGAAGGTCTTTTTTAATGCAGAGGTAATGACTGCTTTTGAATCGTCATCTTCAGCTTCCTGACGTGCTTTGGTGGCAAAACCAACCCCTTGACCGAAATCTTTTAGCTGTCTTGCACCGATATTCGAGGTCATGATGATAAGTGAATTTTTGAAATCTACTTTTCTACCCAATCCATCTGTTAACTGACCGTCATCAAGTACCTGAAGTAAAATGTTATAAACATCAGGGTGAGCTTTCTCAATTTCGTCCAGTAAAATAACAGAATAAGGCTTGCGTCTCACTTTTTCGGTGAGTTGTCCTCCTTCTTCATACCCTACATAACCTGGAGGTGCCCCTATCAAACGGCTAACCGAAAACTTTTCCATGTATTCACTCATGTCAATTCTAACCAATGCATCTGCCGAATCGAAGAGATATCTGGCAAGTGCTTTGGCTAATTCTGTTTTACCCACTCCAGTAGGCCCAAGGAAAATGAATGAACCAATTGGTTTTTTTGGATCCTTGAGTCCGACTCTGTTACGCTGAATTGCTTTTGTTATTTTAACGATGGCATCATCCTGACCAATGATTTGTTTTTTCATGTCTTCAGCCATCTTGATAAGTTTATTGCTCTCTGATTGCGCAACCCTTTTTACTGGGATACCGGTAATCATGGCAATAACTTCAGCTATATCATCCTCAGTTACGGGATATCTTTTTGTTTTGCTTTCTTCTTCCCATTCTATTTTAGCAAATTCAAGCTGCCTGATCATTTTAGACTCATCATCTCTTAAGTCAGCAGCTTTTTCGTATTGTTGACTTCTAACAGCCAAATTTTTTTGTTCTTTAATTTCTTCTATCTTTTTTTCAAGTTCTTCTATGTGTTTTGGAACATGGATATTTTTTAGATGTACCCTTGCGCCAACCTCATCTATAACATCAATGGCTTTGTCAGGCAGGAACCTGTCACTAATGTAACGCGTGCTCAGCAGAACTGCTGATTTAATTACTTCATCACTGTAAGTAACATTATGAAATTCCTCGTATTTAGGTCTGATGTTTTTGAGAATATGCACTGCCTCTTCAGGTGAAGGTGGGTCAACCAGAACTTTCTGGAATCGTCTATCCAATGCTCCGTCTTTTTCGATGTGTTGTCTGTATTCATCAAGGGTAGATGCACCTATGCATTGTAACTCGCCCCTTGCCAGAGCGGGTTTGAAAATATTTGAGGCATCAAGAGAACCTGTAGCGCCACCTGCTCCAACAATAGTGTGAATTTCATCTATGAACAAAATAACATCCCTCGATTTTTCAAGTTCGTTCATGATTGCCTTCATTCTCTCTTCAAACTGTCCTCTGTACTTTGTGCCGGCAACCAATGCTGCAAGGTCAAGCATGATTATTCGCTTGTTGAATAGCGTCCTTGAAACTTTTTTCTGAATTATTCTGAGTGCCAGACCTTCAACAATGGCAGTTTTACCGACACCGGGTTCGCCAATAAGAATTGGGTTGTTCTTCTTTCTACGACTCAAAATCTGAGATACCCTTTCTATCTCATTTTCCCTACCAATTATCGGGTCAAGTTTTCCTTCCTCTGCGAGTTTGGTAACATCTCTTCCAAAGTTGTCAAGAACGGGCGTTCTGCTTTTATTTCCGCTTTTTCTTTGCATTCTTGCGCCCTGATCATCTTCATCTTCGAATGGTTCGTCTTGGTCAGAGGGTGTTTCGTTAAAAATATCGGGTCTTGCATTCATTTCTTCTTGTCTGACGAACTCTAACTCTGATTTATAGATGTCGTAATCAATATCAAATTTATGTAAGATTCGGGAAGCTTCGTTGTCTTTATTTTTCAAAATTGAAAGTATTAGGTGTTCGGGTAAAATCTCTTCACTTTTAAGATTTTTAGCCTCAAGGAAAGTGATTTTTAAAACCTTTTCAGCCTGCTTGTTTAAAGGAATATTGCCAATATTGATGGCGGTTGTCTGAGAAGATCTCTTTGGTAAAGCATCTTCAATTACGACTTTTAATTCATCATGATCCAGATCAAGAGAGTCAAGCACTTTTGTTGCCAGACACTTTTTTTCTTGAAGGATACCGAGCAAAATATGTTCAGTGCCTATGTAATCATGACCTAATCTAACAGCTTCATTTCTACTGTTTGATATTACTTGTTTTACCTTAGGTGAAAATTTTCTATTCATGTTGTGTTTATGATGCCAAATTTATGACAAGTATAAGACTATTCAATAAAGTTTACAAAATTATTTACCGATAAGTGGGTGCTAAAGGCATGCCACACCTTAATAACGTGAAAAATTGTCATGTGTTCATAATCCGGAAACTCATTTTTTTTAAAATAAATTAAAAACTCTTTTTACCTTTGGGTATTAAACCGTTTCAAGATATCATTATGAAATTTGAAGTAGAAAAGGAGGAAAAGTACACCATTTTCAGATTATTGGAGAACAATCTCAACTCAATCATGGCACCTTTGCTGAAGGCAGAGTTTGTAATGCTTAACTCTGAAGGTGTTAAGAATCTGATTTTTGACATGTCTTCAATTCATTTTGTTGATTCGTCAGGTTTGAGTGCCATTTTGACTGCAAATAGGCTTTGGAAGGACAATGGGCTATTTGTCTTGACAGGAATTACTCATCCAAATGTCATAAAATTAATCGATATTTCTCGTTTGAATAGCGTTTTAACGATTGTTCCAACCATAGAGGAGTCAGTTGAATATGTGTTTATGGATGAAATTGAAAAAGAGCTTTACACAGAATCTGACGACTAATAAAAGTTGATATTCTCAGTTACCATCCTTGGATGTAATGGTGCAGTTCCCCAATTGGATAAATACCCATCTTGTCAGTTCTTTAGGCTTGACGATTATTGCTGTCTGATTGATTGTGGTGAAGGAGCCCAGTTTCAGATGCTAAAACTCAAAATTCCTAAGCATAAAATTGATCAAATCTTTATCAGTCACCTGCACGGAGATCATGTTTTCGGTTTGATAGGGCTTATTACCAGCAATCATCTCGCAGGAAGGATAAAGCCATTGGAAATTTTTGCTCCTGAAGGCATTGAAGAGTTTATTTATGCACAGCTACGGGTAAATGGTAAACATGGCATGAGCTACGAGTTGAAATTTAATGTCGTAGATACTAACGCCTCCACCTTAATTTTTGAGAACAATAAGCTGGAAGTCTTTTCAATTCCTTTGAAGCACAGGGTGCCAACTTCCGGATATTTGTTTAAA
>JAEUUM010000217.1 GCA_016787375.1 Saprospiraceae bacterium | reverse complement strand
CGCATCAAAAGGCATAATTTACAACAAAGAAAAGGCTTTCAAAGCAAGGTTGCAAACTAATGGCCTTGGGCTGAGTTGGTATACCGGAAAAATTCGAACCTATTACAAAACGAATTTCACCCACTACGAAATAGGATTTTTAAAAAACAGCCACGAATTTACCCAGCGATTTGATTACAGCAACCCATTTACAAGTCAATCAGCTCGTTCGTTTACATTCGGCAAACGAAACTCTCTCTATGTTGCCAGGGTAGGATTTGGGCAAAAAACATACTATTCAGACAAGCAAAAGCACAGAGGAATCGCCATAGGTTCGACTTATGAATTTGGAGGAACACTTGGTCTCCAAAAACCATATTATCTTGAACTTATCAGATTTAAAGACAATGGTAGCAGTGCTTACTTATCAACTGAAAAGTATTCTGAAGACAACAAAGAAATTTTTACTGATATAAACAGAATTTTTGGAGGTGCTGGCTTCTTTAAAGCCTGGGACGAAGTAAAACCGTTACCTGGAGTGTATGGCCGAGCCGGCTTGCTTTTTGAATGGGACACCTCTGAAGGTTATTTTACCGGTATGGAAGCAGGAATTCAGATTGATGCTTTCCCAAAGAAAGTGCCTATCATGGTCAACCAACCAAATCAGTTGATGTTCATTAATCTTTATGTAACCATTGAATTAGGAAAGAGAAAATAACCAAATGTTAGAACTGCCAATAGTAGAATCTCAGTCATCGCGTCCAAAAAAACCCGAATGGCTTAGGGTAAAATTACCAATAGGAGAAAATTACAGAAAAGTCAGAGAACTGGTGGACAACTACAAGTTGCATACCATTTGCCAAAGTGGAAACTGCCCGAACATGGGAGAATGTTGGGGAGAAGGAACAGCAACTTTTATGATCTTAGGTAATACATGCACCCGCTCTTGCTCTTTCTGTGCTGTAAAAACCGGCAGACCAAATGAATATGATGAAGACGAACCAGCCAGGGTAGCTGAAGCCATCAAGTTAATGAAGGTTAAACATGCAGTCATAACTTCCGTTAATCGCGACGAGCTAAAAGATCGAGGTGCTGCTATCTGGCATAATACAGTGAAACTTGTTAAAGAACAAACCCCGCAGACAACCATTGAGACTCTTATACCGGATGTAAAAGCAAACTGGGATGCACTCATTACCATGATTAATCCTGGCCAGGAAGTCGTGTCGCATAACATGGAGACAGTGGAAGACCTATACAGAATGGTTCGGCCACAAGCCAAATATTCGAGAAGCCTCGAACAGATTAAAAGGACTAAAGAATTTGGCAAACGAACCAAATCAGGTGTGATGCTGGGGCTTGGTGAAACAAAGGAGCAAGTTTTCAAAATCATGGATGACCTCGTTGAAAATGGTTGTGATGTTTTAACCCTGGGTCAATATTTGCAACCCACCAAAATGCACATTGCTGTGGCAGAATTCATCCATCCTGATACATTTTCAATGTATAAAGAAGTTGGGCTTACTAAGGGATTTAAATATGTAGAGAGTGGGCCATTGGTAAGAAGTTCCTACCATGCCGAAAGACATATCTGACAAATTTCGTATTTGAAGCGTAACTTTTTATTCAAATTTGTGCCAATCAGTTTTCTAAAACTTTGAGGAGACTCAAGGATTTGAGAAATTTATTTTATCTTACCTTTGCCGTTCAATGTCAGAAACATGAAAATCACATTAGCTCAACTCAATTATCATATTGGCAATTTTGAAGGTAATCTCCAAAAAATGCTGGCTGCAGTAAAACAGGCAAAAAACGAAGGAAGTGACATTGTTTGTTTTGGTGAAATGGCCACCTGTGGTTATCCACCCAGAGATTTTTTGGAATTCAGAGATTTTATACTTCATTCTATGGAGTCCGTTCAAAAACTTGCAGAAGCAGCGCAAGGTATTGCCATTGCTGTGGGTTCACCATCTGTTAATCCAGTTATTGAAGGAAAGGATCTTTACAATAGTGCATTTTTTTTGTTTGATGGTAAAATACAACACATTGCACACAAGGCGCTTTTACCGACTTATGACATATTTGACGAATACAGGTACTTTGAGCCTGCAAAGGAGTTTTCAACCATAACCTACAAAGGGTTCAAAATTGCACTGACCATTTGTGAAGAT
>JAEUUM010000209.1 GCA_016787375.1 Saprospiraceae bacterium | reverse complement strand
ATGTATTACTTACCACTTTCATTTGTCCTTTATCAACAAGGTGATGAGAATATCGTTTTCTCAAATGATTTATCAGCAGTCAATGACCCAACTGAAATCGTATCTCCACATAAATTGTTTCCAATTTATCCTAATCCCACAAACAACATCATAACTGTTGCCTATAGATTGGCACAAAATACAGATGTGGATATTAGTCTGTTTGATGAATCAGGTAAAATAACGAAACAAATTTTAAAGACAAGAAACCACGCTCCCGGCGAGCATTCATTTAAACAAAATGTTCAAGATTTGCCCGTTGGGCAATATGTTTTGGTACTAAAAACCAAAGAAGGTCAGTATTCACAAAAATTTTCTGTCCTTAGGTAGTTCTTTTTTAATTCACATCTTCAAATAAATACCCTGAAAACTTTTTAGTATTCAGGGTATTTATCATTTAAATTTGATCAGTTGATTTACAATTTTTGGTTTTTAAAATTTCCTCAGCTCTCACAACCAATTTTTGCCAAAGTTCAGGGGTTTGATAGCGCTCTGATCTTAGTCTGGCTTCTTCATCCTGATCGTTTTGCTGGTATCCCTTCTTCTGCTCTTTGTAGTAATCCACTTTATCTCGGAGCTTAAATCTTTCATGAATCATTTCCTTCATTATTGGATCAGATTCGGGCTTGTGGATGGTTTTCATTGAGTCTGAAAATGCATTTAATTTTGCCTCGAGCATTTTAATTTTTGTATCAACCCATACCATATTACATTTATCATTGGCCATTTGCTCTGCATCTTTTTGTAGTGCTGACTCGTCTATTTGCTGACCACAAGCACAGAAAAAATTAAGCAAGGTTAATGTGATTAGTGTTTTCAGTTTCATCGTTTTTGGTTTAAATTAAAAAAGCAGGCTACCTGAGCCTGCTTTTAAAATCCAATTATGCTAATTATTTTTTTAATGGCAACTTGTTCACTTTTCTGCCAATTACATATCCAAGTGAAACACCTGAAGTACAGTCCATTCTCCAGTGAACACCAAGCGGTATTCTTGATAAAGCATTTTCTTCAGCCATTGAGTAAAAATTTGGAAATGCTCTTGGTGTGCCATAAAATTCGGTTCTACCTTCATGACAACGATCTGTGATGGCAAAATCAATACCAAACTCATTAGTAAGCACCTCTGCTGCTGCTCCTCCCATTGTTGAGTGACCAGATGGGTATGCAGGGAAAGCAGGCGTAACTTGTTTATCACCCAATATCGGCAACCAGTTTGCATCAATTACTTTTCTGATGTAGGTTACAGGTCTTTCAATATCGTATTTGTATTTATTTCCCCAACATGCTACCACAACATCATTTAAAGCGATACCTATTTTAAAGTTTGTAACCAAAGCTTTTTCAAGGTTACATTGAGATGAACGATATACTTGACTAGCGATAGCAAACCATCTGACAGGAGGGCTGAATGTTTCGCCTAATAAATCATCGCTCCAAAACTCAGCGACCCATTTATCTTCATTAGTGGCATTAACTGTTCTTGTGTATACTTCCCAAGCCTGTCCATAGTACTGAGATTTTGGATCTTCACTGTATGCAATTGGTTCCGGAATTACTCTGTCCGCAGTTGAAATTGCGAAAACCCTACCCAAACCAAATTTAGGGAACATAACAAAATTTGTTTTGCCAGGACCATCAGTAGAAGGTGTAGCATGATAACTACCAGGTTTGTTGGATTCTGTGTAAACACCACCTTGTGTAACATCGAATTGCGCATCGTGAACAACTGCATCTGTTTTAGCCCAAGCGTAAACAGCTTTTGCAACATCTTCTCCCCATTTTATTGAGGCATCAACAACAGCTTGAGAAACACCTTGTGAATATTTGCTCTTTAGGTTGTTTTCAGTTGTATTGATTATAATTAAATCGCCAGGGAAAAATTGTTTGAATAAATATGCGTGTGTAGCATTGATGGCCAAAGGAAAGTTTACTTCAACGGACTTGTCAAATGCAGGAATCGATAAACCGGGATAATTGCCGGCAATAGATCTGTAATCAGGCATAGCTGGCAAAGCAGTTTCGTAAGAAGCAAAACCAATATATCCTGTGGCTCTTGCTACGGGACAAGGCCTGTAACCTGCAGCAAAACGTTCAATTTCGAGCAAAGCATCATTCCAATTAGAAATGATATCATTGTCTTGTATATTTTTTATTGAATTAACCTCTGTTAAATCAGGAGTATCCTTTTTACAAGAGGAGAATAAACCCGCTACCAGAAACAGAATTAATAAATAGTTGGAAAGTTTGTTTAATTTATTCATAGGATTGAAAAGTTGGTTATTAAATATCTTATTCGAATGCAAAACTATTGCCAAAAATGACGCTGCACATTAGAATCTATTTAGAATATTATTAGAAAATTCTTAGAATTGGTCAAAATATAAGCGCAGATCTTTTTTTGAATTTACTTTTGTTATATATTTATCAGAATGAAGGTATTACTTATCGAAGACCACCCTAAAACAGTACAGTCTATCAAGCAAGGTCTTGAAGAAAACCAAATTGATGTCGATTTTGCTTTTGATGGGTACGCCGGTAAACTGCTCGCACAACGGAACGAATATGATGTCATCATTACAGATGTTATTGTGCCACATTCAAACGGGTTGGAATTATGCAGATTTTTTAGAGACACAGGAATCAGAACACCAATAATTATAGTTTCAGCCTTGGACACTATTGAAGATAAAATAATCGGATTAGAGGCAGGTGCAGATGATTACCTTGTGAAACCTTTTGAATTTAGAGAACTTTTGGCAAGAATAAAAGCTCTCAGCAGACGCCGCATCGATATACTGTCTTCATCCAATATTTTGAAGTATGAAGATATCGAAATGAACCTTCAAACAAAAAAAATTATTCGACAAAATATCTCCATAGAACTTACTCCAAAAGAATTCGCACTTCTTGAATATTTTATCCGAAACAAAGAAAAAGTAGTTACAAAAAATGAAATAATAGAATATGTGTGGGATATAAACTTTGAGACTGGCACCAATCTTGTTGAAGTGTACGTAAACTACTTGCGAAACAAAATT
>JAEUUM010000201.1 GCA_016787375.1 Saprospiraceae bacterium | reverse complement strand
CATTTTTAAAATCTTTGTGAATTTCGAGAGAAAAGTATCCAATAAAGCGTTTGTATCGTCTGAAATTTTTAGGAAATAAATAGATGGCACAAACATTATTGTTAAAATTGCAGAATTTAAGAAAAGATTTAAAAAATGGCTTTTGAAGGTAGGGAGTAAACAAAGCAAACCATAGATTATTACGGAAACAACTGTAAGTTTTAAAGTTTGTAGAGTAAAGGGGTACATTTTAAATGCCCATTTAATGTATGATAATTTTACTAGATTGTATACAATTGAGGCAATCATAGGGGAAATCGCCGCACCTAAAATTCCGTATTTGGGTATAAGCACAAGATTGCCAGAAATATTTAAAACAGCAAGTAGCAAAATTGAATAAAAATTAACCTTGTAATGTCCGGAATAGGCAGTAATTGAGTCGTTAACCCCTGTTGCCATGTCAAACAACTTAGCTGAGGCGAGTAACAAGACTACCATTTTATTAGCAGACATCTCGTTGTTATCAGGCATTAAGCCGAAAAGGTCATCAATATTTGTCCAAACTAAGAGAAATAGAAAACATCCAGCAAGCAAAAGTGTAATAGATGATTTTTTGTATATTTTTTCTACTTCCGACCAATTGTTTGCTGCAATTTCTTTTGAAATAATAGGTGATGATATAGCAGTAATAGCATTGACCGGGATACCAATGTTTACAGCAATAAGAGCTGCAATTGAATAAATACCGGTTTGATTTAAATTAATCATTGACCCAACCATAAAAGTATCTATTCGGGTAGCAATAATCGAACCGGCACTTCCAATGGTAAAATAAGCTGCGTATTTGTAAAACTCACGTTTTTCAACATCCCAGGTTTTAGTTTTCGGAATCCTTAACTTGACAGAACTGATCTTAAAGAGATACCACATTGACATAGCCATTACACAAAATAAGAAAATAGCTACTCCGATAATAACCGAATCCAAGTTAATATAATGCCAGTAATAAGATAGAAACAGGACAGGGAATGCGACTTTAATCAAACTTTCAAAAATAGAAGGCCAAACGATTCTACTAAAATTTGTAGTAATCTGTTTGGTTAGTGCAAAAAATGAATTTGCGAACAGAAATGGTACAATAAACCACAAATAATCAAGGTAATAACGCTCAGTTTTACGACCATAATATTCAACAATCGGCTCTCTAAAAATAAAAATAGTAAATATAGTAACAGCAAAACCAATTAACGAAAGCCAAAATAGATGGGTGATAAACTCTCCTTCTTTGTGTTTTACTCCTTTAAACAGAGGAAAAAACTTAACACTTAGTGCCGGAGTGCCAATTAATACCAAAGGAACAAGTAAATTTGAGGTATCCAGTAAAAATCTAAAAAGTCCGTACACCTGTTTATTGAGAGGATAAATAAACAATGTACTAAACACACCAACCAGCACAGCAGCGTAGTTTATAAAACTATATTTTAAACTTTGTCTGATGATTATCCCCATTATCAATTTTTCTCAAGATCAAAGATATGAAATCAAAAAGTTAGTTGCACAATTATCAAAAATTCGATTCTCTATTACAGAATAATAAGAGTTTATTAATCAATTGATGTGACTGAAGTAAAAATCTGAAAAAATGAGAAAAAAAATTGATTCAGGATCCATCAATTCACTCCGATTTATCATAATGCGCCACACTTGTTTCAATTTTAATTAATATTGCATAAAATTTCATTCTGGCCATTTAACTAAAACAGACAGATTTGGAAAAATCGATTACGGAATATTACAATGGATATACCCATCAGCTGGTAAATGACTACATCAAAAACAACATACGCGTTGATTTTGCTTTGCAGGCGATCAGCTTTTTAGTTGATGAATTTAAACCTGCAAAAATCCTAGACCTGGGTTGTGGAATTGGTTGGTCTGCGCATGAAATCTCCAGATTATTTCCAGAGAGTCAAGTAGAAGGATTTGATTTGAGCCCGGAATTGATCAAAATAGGCAATGATTTATTTAAATCGAACAACCTGCAGCTCCAGGTAAAAGACCTAACTATATCTGACAACATATCCTCAAATAAGTTTGAGTTGGTGAGCATGATAGACGTATTTGAACATATCCCTGCAGGCTCAAGAGAACACTTTGCAGTAAGCTTGAAAAAGAATCTGGGAGAAAACTTCATGATATTCTTTTCTTGCCCAACCATCAAAATGCAAAATCATCTTAAAGCAACCAATCCAAAGGCCTTACAGCCGGTAGATGAGGACATTGACGAAAGTGTGCTGACAGATTTTGCCAATATCCTGAACGGGAACCTGGTATTTTATAAAGAATTGGATATTTGGCGTGAGGGTGATTATTTACATGCGGTTATATCCAATAAGCAAGAAAAATTACAAATCGAATATGGCAACAGTAAATATGAATTTGAAAGTAGAGGCAGCAAGATCAAGAGAATCTTATGGAGCAATCAAAAAATCTTTTTGTCAGGACAAAATCTAACAACCAAACTTCAGTCCAAATTTTATCGGCTATTTAATTTGCACTGATATGTCAATATTCACAGAACTAAGACTCAATTATAATCAATATGAATTCTATTTTCCAAGAAAAAGAATATTAAACTTCTTAGATCAAAATCTTGATTGTTTAAAAGGAAATTTGCTTGACGTGGGTTGCGGCAAAAAGCCATACAAATCAGTCATTCTCAAAAACAAAGCCGTTACAGATTATACAGGTCTTGATATTGAGAATAGTCTGGATTATGGTGGTGAAAAACCTGAAATATTTTGGAAAGACAATAAAATTCCGGCCAGTGATAATACGTTTGACTCTGCAATAGCTACCGAGGTATTTGAGCATGTTCACAATATCCAAGAGGTTGTTCGTGAGATATACAGGGTAATGCAGCCGGGAGCCGACTTTTTGATAACAATACCTTTCTTATGGCCACTACATGAGACACCACATGACCATTACAGGTACACACCATTCGCTATTGAAAAATTATTAGTGGACGCAGGATTTAAAGTTACAAAGTTAGAAGGTATGGGAGGGTGGAACGCGTCCATGGGATTGATGTTGACTTTGTGGGTAAAAAGGGCGTTCAAAAGAAAAATCGCAAAATTAATTTTATTTATTTTGACGTATCCAATTGTTTGGTTACTCTTCAAAACCGATAGGAGGCCAATGGATTTCAAAGAAAGCACCATGATAACGGGATTAGGAATTATAGCCAGGAAATGAAAATATTAGTATTCGTTAAAAAATTCGCTGCCCCAACCTTGACTTTTATATATAACGAGGTTACCGAGCTTGCAAAACATAATGATGTTAAAATCATTACCCTTGAACGAATAAACAAAGAGAAATTTCCGTTTGAAAATGTTGAGGTATTGAGTAGAAGTCAACATCCTTTAATAGCAAAGTTACTACACCCATTTCAGACAAGAGACTTTCTTTGGTCGTACAGAGATAAAGCAATTGAAGATCAGGTTAACGGAATAATTTCTTCATTTAAACCAGATGTAATTCACACACATTTCGGCTATGAATCGTGGTGGTTTCTGACCAACCTCAAACCACACAAAATTCCGGTTTTTATCTCCTTTCATGGCTTTGATGCTTCACATAAATTAAATTCTAAAAGGTACATTGCAACTTTAAAATATTTTTTAAAAAGGCATAAGTTAAATCCAATATTTGTTTCAGAGTACATGGCTAAAACAGTTGAGGCCAAAACAGGAAAACTGGTTGACAGAGATATACTTTACTATGGAACAGATATTGAGTTTTTCAAAAAAACCAATTACGAAGTTCCAAAATCTCCATTTACATTTTTACAAATATCTAGTTTTGCTGAGAAAAAAGGTCACGAGTACACCATAGGTGCTTTTGATAGTTTACTCAAGTTAAATTTGCCATTTGAGTGCAGACTGATTTTGGCTGGAGAAGGTGATTTAAGAGTAAAAATGATGGAATTATGCAAAACTTTAAATATTGATAAATGGGTTGAATTTCCGGGGCTTGTAAATAGTCAGGAGGCAAGAAATCTTATGGAAAATGCTCATGTATTTGTGCACCATAGCATTACCTCAAACATTGGTGACAAAGAAGGTATCCCAAATGCTTTGATGGAAGCAATGGCTATGGAATTACCGGTAATATCGACCATTCATAGTGGAATCCCTGAACTTGTGCAAGATGGAGTGAACGGATATTTAGTAGAAGAGAAAGATATTAAATCATATACTGATGCGATGCTTAAAAGTTTGAATATTGGATTATTAAAAAATAACAGGAATGTGATTGCGGAAAAATTTGAACGAAAAAAGCATGCTGAAATACTCAAAGAGTTCTACAAAGAGAAAATTCAACAAGCCCAAAATTAATTTATCCCTAACTGAATAAATTACAAATATTTAGAAAACAAGTATAAATCGCATTAAATTAGCTATTAATTCTTTTTGATAAATAAATTTTAAACTTTCTAATACTTTTACAGTCAAAATACCAAACACATACCAATATGAAAAAAATAAAATTAGTTTTGTTTCTGAGTCTAAGTTTGATAATGTCAAGCATTTTTGCTCAAACCAACGAGGAAATACCCGGCGATAACTTTAGTCTGGAAGGTGCATTGGATCTTTTCAAAAAATCAAATTCGCCTGAGGAATTTGAGAAAGCTCTTAACTCACCAAATAGCAATATAAACAACCTTGATTTAGACAAAAATGGAGAGGTTGACTACATAAAAGTCATCGATAATGCATCAGATGATACTCATGCTATTGCATTACAGGCCATGTTGAATGATAAAGAAAGTCAGGACGTTGCAGTTATCGAAATCGAGAAAACCGGTAATGAGACAGCTGTTGCACAAATCATCGGAGACGAAGATTTATTCGCAGATGACAGAATTGCTGAACCATTTGACGTTGACAACTCAAATACGGGCACCAGCACTACAACTATTAACAATAATATTACCAACACTACAGTAGTCAATGTATGGTCATGGCCATCAATCAGATTTATATATGCCCCGGTATACAGACCATGGGTATCTCCTTGGAGATGGAGAGTTTACCCGGTTTGGTGGAAGCCTTGGAGACCATTTGGTGTATCGGTATTCAGAGCTAGAAGGCCGGTGTATGTAGGATTTCATATTGCACCCGTGCATAGAGTTGTAAGAGCGCATGCTTTTTATGCTCCTCGCCGCGCCAGCTCTGTTACCGTTCGGACTACTCACAGTGTTGAAATCAACAGAAGAAGAAATGCTGCTACAGTAAAAACAACTAAAGTCAAAGTAATGAGAGACGGACCAGGCGGTCATACAAAAGTTACCAAAGCAACCAAGGTTAAAAGGGCTAGGAGAAGATAGCATTCTACCATAACAATTATGGTTTAAATCATATAGGAAGTATTGCGGATTTGGGTTTTTCAATGTTCATTGCGACTTAATTCAGGGGACTTGAAAGCCAAATTCGCATTACTTTTTATTGAAAGTTGTTGAATTTTATGTCAACAATTTCAGCCTTAAATTTTATTGATTTTTCAAAAAAGCCAATAAGGCCTCGATGCTTTTATAAGGCGCTTCTTCCATCGGAACATGACCAATCTGCTTTAGGATAACAATGGTATCATTCGGTAAATCATCATGAAATTTGAATGCATTTGATATAGGAATGAGCATATCATGATCTCCCCACATAACAAGTGTTCGTTGTTTTATCGATCTGATATCCTTAAAATCAAAGGTATCAATATTCGCTGTTAACCTATCGACCAAAGCTTGTCTGTTGCCTTCTCTAAGGGTTAGCTCAAAGTACCTGTCAACCAAGGAATCAGTTACCTTCGATTTGTCAAAATAAACGTTTTCAACACTTGCTCTTGCCATAAATTTAGGAGTAATGAAAGTCAGGAGTTTATTTATGACAGGCATTCTTGCAAGCCTGAAAGCTATTGGCGCACTCTTTGACTCGAATTTATATCCCGCTGCGTCAATCAAAATGAGTTTTTCGACCATTTCAGGATGCTGAATGGCAAATGCACCGGCTATTTGACCTCCCAATGAATTACCTGCCAGTATACATTTCTTTATTTTTAGCTTGATCAAAAACTGTTGAAGAAATTCAACATAATGATTAATTGAATAATTTCGGTCCGGAAATGGACCTGTCAATCCGAAAGCAGGGAGATCCATCCTTACTACACGCCTTTCGGGCTTCAACAAAGTGACCCAATCATCGTAAGTGTGAAGACTCGAACCGGTACCATGAAGAAGCACCAAAGGTATCGAATCTGACTGATTGCCTTCCGCGCGATAATGAACATCCAACTCGCCAAGTTTCAAAAACAACGATGGCGGTTTAGCATAATTAGCTTTTAATTCATCAACTGTTCTGTCTGAATATCCAAAAAATAAGCACGCTAATCCCAGACTTATTAAAAAAGTATAAAAGAAGATCTTTAAAACATTGATGGCTACTTTCACGGCAATATGTCAATTAATGGTTGAATAAAACGATTTCACAAACGAGTGTGTAAATTAAAATCATTCAGACATTCATTCTCATTATACAACCGAATATTTTTATGTAATCTCAATATTGATTCATTAAAAATTCAATTTACTCAAATAACACCAATTGCTTAATCCCTGATCCGATAAACGCGCCTAAATTAAGTTCGGGAAGATTGTTATCATTAAAATACTTTTGCCGGGCAAGTCTGAAAGTATCTTTAATGATCTCTGCCAGTTTACCCTCGCCCCGCATTCTTTTACCGGTTCGTTTATCTTCAAGTTGACCACCATGCAGTTCTTCGATCTGATGAATAATTTTATCAGATCGTTCTGGGTAATTTACAGCAAGCCAGGATTTAAATATTTCTCCCAACTGCCCATTGAGTCTTACTACAGTATATCCCATATCGAGTGCACCTGCATCTGATGTCACTTTTGCCATTTCTATGATCTCATGACTGTTGAGGCCTGGTATTACAGGAGCCATCATCACTCCTACCGGTATTCCGGCTTTACTGAGCGTCTCAATGGTCTTTAACTTCTGGCTTATGCTCGCCGTCCTTGGCTCCATTGCTCGCCGCAGGGTTTCATCCAAGGTTGTAATAGAAATATAAACCCTAATTAATTGATCTTTTTGAAGTTGTTGTAAAAGATCCAAATCTCTCAGTATGAGGCTGTTTTTGGTAATAATACCAACCGGGTGTTTTAAGTCAGTCATTACTTGCAGCATCTGTCTGGTAATCTGAAACTTGCGTTCTGCAGGTTGATAGCAATCGGTATTACCTGAAAAGGAAATCGGAGCAACTTTCCATTTTTTTGCCAGCACTTCTCTTCTCAACAAGCTTGCCGCATTTTCTTTCACCATAATCCTGGTTTCAAATTCAGTCCCTGCACTATATCCCCAGTAATTGTGTGTTGGCCTTGCATAGCAATAAATACAGCCATGCTCACACCCTTGATACGGATTAACAGAATACATCATTGGAATATCAGCACTTATCACTTTGTTGATGATGGTTTTAGGATGTACTTTGATGAACTGTGTCTTTTCATCCACATCTTCTCTGTATTCATAAGGATTGTCTTCCAGATCCTGTTCGTAATCATGACTTAAATTATGATACGGGTTGGGTGGATTAATACCTGAACCTCGTCCCTTTTTTTGCTTCACTTCTTTCATTCCTGTAAGCTTTTACAAATATTTAATTTCAAAAAACTCAAAACACAATTGCTGCACTCCCCTAATATCGCTCGTCGCTCACAAAAGGAAGTTTCTCCATACTTTCAACTTCAAGACCCGGAAATCCAAAATCCAGAACAACTTTTCCACAGATGCAGTAAACGCCACGACCTTTAAAAGGGAATTTTTTCAATGCATCGGGAAAATGCGTCGTATCAAAAAAGTGACCATTCATATCAACCCAAGTACCGAACTGCATCAATTCTCTTTTCACTGTTGTTACAGGCTTGGTGGTTATATAATAACCTAGCATACAAACCCGCTTATCAGCATACTTCAACATATCTTTGGCAAGTATACTTTTGTCCGGCAGATCGGGCACCAGCTCAAAAGGAGATCGCAATGGAAAACCCAGCAATTCAATCTCATCAAAAGCCTGGTCATAAGGGCCCTCTGACAATACCGGTAAAGAATACGTTTCGTGTTCGTCTCTGAACAACTGCATACCTTCACATACTTTCACCGCAGGATTATATACAGCATTTTTCTCCCACATCAGTTCATATTTATTCTGTCCAGTAAATCGGAAGGCTCCAATGCGAATAAGCAAATCGAGTTGATCAGAAGAAATATCTACCCGTGTAGTGAAATCAGCCAAACTCAGGAATGGTCCACCTCTATCGCGTTCTGCCGCTATGGCATGCGATATTTTCTGCTCCATGCCCATTAGGTGAATAAAACCAAGATATATATCCTTTCGTTCAATTGAAGTAAGGTGACGACTGTTGTTGACACACGGAGGGTGAATGATACCACCTTGCATCCGTGCCTCGTGAACGTAAAGTTCAGTACTGTAAAATCCCCCAAAATTATTAATGACGGCCACCATAAATTCAAGCGGATAATATGCCTTCAAATAAAGGCTCTGAAATGATTCTGCAGCATAACTCGCTGAGTGAGCCTTACAAAAAGAATAGCCACTAAAACTCTCGACCTGACGCCAGACTTCAAGTGAAAGCTCATCTGTATAACCACGTTGTCTGCAATTTTCAAAGTACTTTCGTCTGAGCCGTTCAAATGTATCGGATGTTTTCTTCTTACCACTCATAATGCGTCTAAGTACATCTGACTCGTCCATTTCTAATCCTGCAAAATGATGTACAATCTTCATCACATCCTCCTGATAAACCATTACTCCAAAAGTTTCACCCAAATGTTCGGCAAAAACCGGATGTATATACTCAAAACTATGTGGATGATGAAATCGGTAGATGTATTCCCGCATCATACCTGATTTTGCAACTCCGGGTCTGATAATCGAACTAGCAGCAACCAGGTGTATATAATTGTCGCACCGAAGCTTTGATAGCAACCCTCGCATAGCCGGTGACTCAACATAAAAACAGCCAATGCACTGTCCGGATCGTAGCTGTGCCTTTACTTTTTCGTCTTCTTTAATTTTGGGCATATCGTGAATATCAATGACCTCGTTTCGATTTTGTCTGACCAGATCAACAGAATCTTTGATGTGCCCCAAACCACGCTGACTCAGTATATCGTACTTATGAAACCCCAACTCCTCAGCACCATACATATCAAAATGAGTAATCGGAAATCCCTTGGGCATCATCTGCAATGCGGTATGATAATTTAATGGACGTTCACTGATAAGTACTCCACCGGCATGTATCGACAGATAATTAGGGAATCCCTCAATTAACTTTCCATATTTAAAAATGGGTTCAGCCAGAGCATGGTGTTTGTCATGTGCCAAAGGCTGGTTGACGATAAGATCTATTTCAGATTTTGGCAAACCGACAACTTTACCGATCTCCCGTATTATTGACCGACCTTTGAACGTATTATACGTAGCCAGCAACGCCGTGTAATCTTTGCCATACCGTTTAAAAATATAATCTGTCACATCATCTCTGTCTGACCATGAAAAATCAATATCAAAGTCAGGAGGTGATGTACGATATGGGTTGATAAAACGTTCAAAATACAGATCCAACTCTAAAGGATCGACATCTGTAATATAAAGACAAAATGCCACAATCGAGTTTGCTCCACTTCCCCTTCCGACATGATGATACCCAACAGATTGTCCATAGCGGATGATATCCCAGGTAATCAAAAAATACGGTGCAAAACCCAACTGAGCAATAACCGTCAGCTCTTTTTGCATTCTGGCAACTGCTTTCCCCAATACTTTACCACGATATCTTTTAACCGATCCGTTCTCTGCCAGTTTGGTTAATAGCCTCATATCACCTTCTCTGCTTCCGGTAAAACTTTGTCGATTATTCTTATCACCCGACGGCATCTCAATGGTACAACTATCGAGAAGTTTATAAGTATTTTTTAATATTTCAGGATATGCCTCATAAAATGATTCAATCTTTTGCCTGCTGTAAAATTGCTCTCCCGGTTTGGCCATATCACCGGGTTGCAACTTACTTATCACGGTATTCTGATCTATTGCTCGTAATATCCGGTGTGTCTGATAGCCCTTTTTATCCGGAAAAGTAACCGAACAATATGCTACCAATTTATTCAGATGCTTTTTCCACGGTGCGGAGAATATCTTGTTCACCATTTCAGGTCGGATGCCAATGAATTCGTACTCACGGAACTGCTCAACAGGTCTGGGTGGCTCATGATAGATAATATATACATGCTCCATTTTGGGCGCCAGTTCGGGTAGAGGTTTATCGTGAAGCGAGTGTTCAGTAAGCAAGCCGCACAACTCACGAAATCCCTCACTGTTACGAGCTATGCCCGTATAGAGTTGGCGTCCGTCTTTTCTAAAATCAATACCTAGTAATGGCCTAATTTTAAACTTTAAACACTGCGTTATAAAGTCAAAAGCACAGGATGTATTATTAATATCAGTAAGTACAAGCGTTTCAACATCATAGGCCGACGCTGTCTCAACCAATGCAGCCGGTGAAAAGGTACCATATTTCAGACTATAATAGGTATGCGCGAAAAACATAGATGATTATAATTTTAACACTTAAATATTGCACAGTCCATCACATCAACAAGCGTAGCACTGCATTACGTACACATAAAACATCACATCGAGCGCTCAAACCAAGCCTGAATATCAAGAGCATAATTCCTTGCTTCTGTCGATCCAATGTTCTCTCTAAGGTTGTTCCAAAACCACGCATTCAAAGAAACTACAGACTTGAAACTGCTCTGCCAATCGCCTTATTTCCAAACCTGGTTCTGATCTTATCAAGTTGTTGAAGCAATTTGATATCTTCGGCTGTATCGTCAAAAAGGCTGATCTGATAACATCCTCTTACAAGACCACTAAATCGTACACCAATGAGTCGTATCAATTGCCGACGCTGATACAATCTATCAAAAAGCTCATGAGCAAAATCAATCAGAACCTTGTCTTGAGCTGTATAAGTAATGCGCTTTTGTATTGTGTAGGTATTAAAATCGGCATATCGTATCTTTATGGTAATACAAGATGTCAGCTTACCTGACTTACGAAGGTCGAAGGCCAATGCCATAATCATATTGGTTAGCATATCTTTTATTTTTTTAACATCAGTAGTATCGGTTTGAAGTGTCCGTTCTGATGACATTGACTTTTGTTCATCATAAGGTACTACCGGACTATCATCTATGGCATTGGCTTTTTTCCAAAGACTGTTACCATGTTTACCAAACTCCCTTTCAAGAAGCTTTACCGGTATCTCACGTAAAGTCCGAACAGTACGAACACCCATAAAACTGAGTTTTTTATAGGTAGCCTTTCCTATCGAAGGAATCTTGGCTGTCGAGAGTGGAGCCAAAAAATCGCGCTCTGTACCGGAGGCTATTCGTATTGTTCCATTGGGCTTTGCCTCACCTGTACCAACTTTTGACACAAGCTTATTTACTGACAAACCAAACGATATAGGAAGACCGGTCTCGCGCATCACCTTTTGTCTCAGCTCCCTTGACCACTGATAACAACCTACATAACGATCCATTCCTGTGAGATCAAGATAAAATTCATCAATAGACGACTTCTCAAATATCGGTGCATCCTGTCGTATAATTTCAGTAACCAGTGTTGAATATTGTGAATATGCCTCCATGTCACCTTTCAGAACAATAGCATCAGGGCAAAGGCGCAAAGCCATCTTCATAGGCATAGCCGACTGCACACCAAAACGCCTGGCTTCATAGCTACATGAAGATACAACCCCCCGATCGCTACCTCCCCCAACAATTAATGGTTTACCAATAAATGAGCTGTTTCGGAGACATTCTACCGATACAAAAAAAGAATCAAGATCCATGTGTAAAATCGCCTTACTATACATACTTGTTTGATTTATTTTGTTTTAAAACATTTTGTGTCAAATATATGCATGTTTTATCTATTTTAAAACATTTTGTTTATTTTTTAACACAATTTGTTTTAGATAGGTATCGCAGGTATGTCAGTATGACCGATATGATAGTGTGTATGGCAAATTGGGATTTGGGCTTTAGGTACTTAGAGTGGAGTTCATCATAAAATCCTGTGAATTTTATATGGCAAAAGAGGACAAGAAAGCAGGGTCAACTTGATTCTGATAATTAGCTAATTATTCTAACTCTATTTAGGCCTGAAGAATGGCAGATATAGGGTCGAAGTCTAAAATACTTCAACCAGAGCGGGTGAAAACAAAACACAGATTCTACATGCCTTTAGGCTTGTTATTCTAATTAATGTACCTAGGTTTGGACAAACCGCCTCATTCCTCCTAGTATTATTTCTTTTTAGGCTGTTGAGAGGGTTTCTACCCAGCTAGATGTTTGTATGTAAATGCGCAAGTGTCATTCCATGCATTAACCAAGGGATTATTGCGACGCAGATACGAAAGCCTGAGTTTCTACATCATACCTAACATGCCTAATGAGTCGATACTACAATACAAAATGTTTTTGAAAGACCCGTGGGTGGTTGTGTTGAAACCAGCCCCAACTACCAATAAACAAAGTGTGGAGCGTTTATCAAAGTTTTGATAACCAAAATCTGTCAGGGTACCTTAACGGGATGAATCGTATAACGCTACAAATCAAATATGATGGTGCAATTGGGCAGTAGTTTTTTTATTTTTTCCAGCTCAGCAGGTGAAATCGGATTGTAACTTAATTTCAACGCTGACAAATTTTGCAATGCTCCGATTTCTTTTGGTAGTGCAGTAAACTTGTTTTGGCTTAAATCTAAATCAGTCAATTTCTGTAATTTTACAATTTCTTGAGGCAATTCAGTTAGTTGGTTTCCCGTTAAAACCAAAAAACTTAGGTGCTCCAATTCACATATTTGAGTAGGGAGTACAGTAAACTTATTATAACTTAAGTCTAAATCTGTCAAATTGTATAATTGATTGATTTGTTGGGGAATGGAGCTCAATTTGTTCACGGCTACTCTAAAATCAGTTAAATTTGTCAATTCCCAAACTTGTACCGGAAGTGCAGAAAGTTCATTTCCCGCTATGTTCAAATCACTTAATTTTTTTAATTTACCAATTTGTTCCGGAAGTGTTTTTAGATCATTTCCGTGTAAATCCAAAGATTCCAAATTGGTCAGATCGGTTATTTGTTCCGGGATGCTGATCAATTTATTCTCTGCAACATCCAATCTTGTTAAGTTGGTCAATTCTCCTACCTGCT
>JAEUUM010000183.1 GCA_016787375.1 Saprospiraceae bacterium | reverse complement strand
CTCGTTGAAGCTTCATTTCCAGACGGCACCCGGCAAATAATCTTTCAAACAACTGAAGCTGGGTTTGCTACAGAAGATGCCATCAAAGAATTAATTAATTGGTATAATACTGAAATGGTGGTTCACCCCTTAATCAAAATTGCATCTTTTGTTTATGATTTTTTAAGCGTACATCCCTTTCAAGACGGAAATGGAAGGTTAAGTCGGTTGATTTCAACACTATTATTACTCAAAAACGGATACAAATGGATACAATACGTGAGTTTTGAGCACGAAATTGAAAACCGGAAAAGCGAATATTATCAGGTTCTTAGAAGCTGTCAGTCACAACGTCCTAAAGAAGATGTTACCGTTTGGATTCAGTTCTTTTTGAGTTGCTTGTCAAATATTCAATCACAACTAATGACGAAATTGGATAAAACAGGATTAGAAGCACGACTTTCACCCAAGGAAAAATTAATCTTTACAATTATTCAAAACCGCCCGAACATTCAGTCGGGAGAAATTTCCGAAAAACTGGCGATACCATTGCCTACTGTAAAACGTATTCTTTCGGAGTTAATTAATAAAGGATTGATTGAAAAACAAGGTAGCGGTCGGAATGTGAGTTACACGATAAATTAGAAAAAGATTAAATTAGCCAATAGTGACTAAAAATAAAAGAAATCGCCCAACCACTAAAAGTACGTACCAAATGTGGTGGTTGTTTGGATAATTCAAGCTTTCCCGTTAAGGTGATACAAGTCGTGCTTCCATCAAAGTTGCTTTTTGGTTGAAAGTGAAGTGCTAATATTGCAAAGTCAGCACAAGTTCGAAAGCACTACCTTCGGGTACCTGAAAAAAGATAGTGACAAGCAAGAGACATTGCTCTAAATGACAAGAATATGAACAAAAAGATAATTTTAAAGGAGGTAAAAGCAATACTTTTTGGCGTTGCTGTTGGTGACGCACTTGGAGTTCCTGTTGAATTCAAGAGTAGACAAGCAATTAGTAAAAATCCAGTAACTGATATGATTGGTTACGGAACACACAATTTGCCGGCGGGAACTTGGTCGGATGACAGTTCATTAACATTTTGCCTAGCAGAAGCATTAACACAAGAATTTAACTTAAACAACATAGGACAAAATTTTGTAAGATGGTACCAGGAAAATTATTGGACACCACACGGGAACGTTTTTGACATCGGAATTGCAACCCGAGAAGCAATTTCTAGACTTGAAGATGGCGAAAAACCAGAATTGGCAGGCGGTTTTGAAGATTCCGACAATGGTAATGGTTCGCTTATGCGAATTTTACCCTTAGTTTTTTATTTGCTTGACAAGCCAATTAAAGAACGATTTGACATTACCAAGAAAGTCTCGTCAATTACCCACGGGCATTTTCGTTCTGTAATTGCTTGCTTCTATTATCTTGAATTTGCTTTGCAAATTTTAGCAGGCAAAGACAAATTTGAAATATACCAAAACTTACAAACAGAAATTTCAAATCACTTAACCAGTCTTACAATAAATCCAGCGGAAATTGCAATTTTTGACAGATTGCTAAAAGGCAAGCTTGCCAAACTTGATGAAGACGAAATCCAAAGTAGTGGCTATGTTTTGCATACGCTGGAAGCAAGTATTTGGTGTTTACTGACAACAGACAATTACAAAGAAGCAGTTTTGAAAGCAGTTAATTTAGGAAGTGACACAGACACAACAGGTGCAGTAACAGGCGGACTTGCAGGACTCTTGTACGGTCTTGACAACATACCAAAAAGGTGGATAACACAATTAGCCAGAAAAGAGGATATTGAAAACCTAGCAGAAAGACTTTTTGAAAAAATTGTCAGCCGGTGATTCCCAAGCGTTTGTAGTGTTCAGAGGAAATGAATGCGTTGTTGAACGGAACCTATGTTAGCGAATCAAAGTCCACCAACAGAATGGTATTCAATTCGCAATCCACAATTATTTCTTATTACCAATTGCCAAAGCCATTTCGGCTCTTCTACAACACGCCGACATGGTTGATGCTGATCAAATTTTCAAGCCAAGATACCATTCAATGTGCTTGTAAAATTATTATTTAAAATGATTAATTTTGTTTGCTACATGAAACAAATACCTCTATTGATAATAATTGTCATTCTTGCTTTTCTGGCTTATAAATATTTGTTTTCAAAAAGTGAGAATGATGCTTATATTTCAACTGTTGAATCACAGCTAAACCCAATCAAGACTCAAAAGGACAATACGATAAAAATTTGGTTAAGGGCAAAAGAATATTTAACTAACAACAAAAGATTGCTGGGCAGTGGACAATTACAAGAAAAGGACTCACTGTTATTTTTGCCTTATTAAAACAATTATAAAAAAGGTACGTCTAATCATAGTGAAAGGCATTTATCTTGGATATGGCATTATTTTTTGTTCAAAAATGGTATTCACCAAAGCTATCAGAAAAAGGTGCAAAGGAAATAGCCTTGTACATGCAAAAAACATCACAAAACACAATTAGAACCTTTATGGATGAAAGCGTACACATAACATTTTCGGCCAATGAACCTGTAATTGAAAAGGATTGCTACAAGAGTTATAGTGTTAATGGATTAAAATACAACAGCTAATTTTTATTTAGAATATGAACACAAATAGATATGTATTAATTACTGCTTTATACCTAATTACAATGTTAAGTGTAAATGCTCAAAATGGTTTTGTCAAAGTTGCATCTTTAGACTTCGAGTGGGTTGAAGATATTTGTTGGGAAAACCGTATTGCGTTTAAACAGAACGGCAAATATGGGTTTTGCGACTCTACCGGAGCAATTAAAATTCCAGCGCAATTCTCAAATTACTACTCATTTAGCAATGGTTTTGCCTCAGTTTCTAAAGATGGCAGCAATTATTTTAGTATTAATCTAAAAGGAGAAACTGTCTTAAATATGAGTAAAGAGGCAGTAAGCCCGATTGGAAAGGATGGTTTTTACCTTAAAAGCGATGGCAAAATAAAATTTTATGACAAATCCTTCAAAGAGACAGGTGAATTATCTGTGAAACAACTATATGCCAACGATTATTCAGAAGGCATGTTTCCGGTACTCAACAACGATAATTTGTGGGGTTTTGCCAATATTTCGCCTAAGATCGTTCTACCATGCATTTATAAAAGTATTACACCATTTAAAAATGGACTTGCAGTAGTAAACAAAGGTGAATACAATGAAAATAAAGCAGGCGTTATTAATAAAAATG
>JAEUUM010000338.1 GCA_016787375.1 Saprospiraceae bacterium | reverse complement strand
ATTTTTATTTGTGGTTTTTAATTTTATGCTAAAAAAATTGATGTCTTCACCCGGAGAGAGAATATCCAACTTCATTCGTTGAATCGGTCCAGGGGTTAATCCTTTACTTAAGAGTTCGTCGGCGGTAAAAATTGTCTGAATACGCCCAACTTTATTGCCGTCACTCAATAATATTTGAGAGGTTCCGCCACTAAAATTAGCTGATTCCAGGACATTTCCAATGAGGTTGGTGAAATGTTGATTATAAGAATAATAAACATAGCTCGGCAAATTGGTGTAAGCAAAAGTTGAAGCATTATTGTTTGAGATAACGTAATTTGGGTGGAATTGCAAGGTAGAATCAGTTCGCGACGGGTCTGTTATGAATGTGTTACAACTGTAATCCCATTCATAGCAACCAACACTTCCACTACCTACTGCTGCATCATGACACCTCATGTTATACAACATGAGAATTTTGCGGTAGCTTTCGTTTGGGTTGTCAGGGAACTGAAAAGTATCTCTTCTGTTGGTTGATTTCCAGTTGAATGTCTGGATTTTAATGGTGTCTTGTGCCCAAATATTAGAGATGATGAAAATCAAAATAAGAACTGCATTCAGTCGTTTCATGATGTGTTATTTGTGATATGCAAATATATTCATTTTAGCCTAATTAGGTTAACGCGATTTGATAATGAGTTCGGAACTGAGACCTAATTCGGGTGTTCTATTATCTTTGTCAATGTTTTAATAAACTTATGCTACAATTATGTCAGATTTTGAAGAAATGGTTATTTCTGAAACGATTTATTTTGTTCAAAAAACCCTGAAAGAGGCTGAAGGTGGCCATGATTGGTTTCATATTCAGAGGGTTTGGCAAAATTCCAAATTAATTGCAAAAAATGAAGATGTGAATTTGTTTATTACCGAATTAGGTGCATTGCTTCATGATATAGCAGATTCTAAATTTCATAATGGAAACGAAGAAATAGGTCCTCAAATCAGCAGTGATTTTCTAAGAAAAATGAATGTTCCTGATGAAATTGTAGAACATGTAGAGCAAATTATTAGGAATATATCATTCGGTGGCGGCAATGAATCTAAAAAATTCAATTCAAAAGAATTGATGGTTGTGCAAGATGCTGATAGATTGGATGCTCTGGGAGCCATTGGCATCGCGAGGGCATTTAATTATGGAGGGCATAAAGGGAGAGCAATTTATGATCCTGCAGTATCACCTGACTTAAACATGACAAAAGAAGCTTACAAGAAAAGCAATGCACCTACGATCAATCATTTTTATGAAAAACTACTGCTACTAAAAGACCTAATGAATACAGAAACGGGCAAGCAAATGGCAGAAAAGCGGCATCAGTTCATGCAACTTTTTTTGGAAAACTTTTATCAAGAGTGGGAAGGAATTGAGGTGGTGGCTGTATAAATATTAAGCCAATGCGAGGTCATCACATTGGCTTAAATATCGAATTATTAAAATTTAAAAACAGTTTATTCCTCTCCCTTTTTATCTTTGGTGTAAGAAGAGTACACATAAACCGGGATGTTAAGATCACCCAGATGTTTTTGAATGCTTACTTTAACATCATCCCAATTGAGTCCACCAACTCCGGTTGCTAAACGAGGAACAGCTAAACTCTCGAAACTCTCTTTTTCTGCCAATTTAGCAAGATTTTTAAGAGCATGTTCTAAATTGCTGATGCTTGCCTTGCCGGCGTGACCATGTGCGTGGTGTGATTCTGCCGGTTCCTGTGCCATTAAGTTGACAATTTGTACTCCACCAACGCCTCCCCATGTCCAGATTTCACCGGTTTTAGGGTTATGGGAATGGCAATAGTGTCTAAAATCCTTAACCATTGAAGGATATCTTTCTCTAAGAC
>JAEUUM010000125.1 GCA_016787375.1 Saprospiraceae bacterium | reverse complement strand
AATCACTGGAACATGCATTTCATTGATCACATGGCTTACCACCGATTTCAGGAATATTTGATGTATTGCAATATTGAATTGATCAGAGTGCTCCTTGCGTTCAATATCAATTAATTCAGCATGAAATCCGCGATTTATGTTTTTGATAAAAGCTGAAATAAAAAAATCGAAGTGAAATGAATTTGACGGACTAGAACATCCTCTTAACGCAATGATTTTGGGTGTCAAAGCATTTTGATATTCAACACTCCTTAATTGAAAATTAACTTCAGATGACCTTTCAAACAATTCGAAAATCTTTTGATTCACTTGTTTGATCAAATCATTACGGAGCTTCGCAAAATTGGAAATAAATTTTTTACGGAATAATCCATTGAATAATGACCAGATACCATTTAACCTTAACTTCTTTATGTCTAATGAAATTGCGTCAATACCATTTGTGCTGGAAAATTCATTTAAATAAATTGTTACTGCACACTTAGCGAGCATGGAAACATCAAACGATAGAAAACGCATTCTCATCACTGATGGCAATTCAAAATAAACATTGCAGGTAAGGTGCTCCAAACCAGACTCAAAATGAAGATCATTTAACTTCAATTCAGCCAGTTGAGGAGAGAACTTGACTAAGCCAGAGCCGATATTCTTTTCGGGCAAATTCCTGATTTGTGTTTCTACAAATCGAATGAGCTGATTTTTATTAATTATTATCGGTATTCTACCTTCAACTGATATCATTCCTAAAGGTAAAACAAATCGATATTTTTGGGTTAGTTAGTGATCGAAATTTTCTTCTGATAATTTTTGGTATCGGTTTTGACCTTGATTGTGTATATACCTGATGGCAACTTCACAGGAATGCTCAGTGAGTTCAAACCTTTTGACAAATTTCTATCAATGCGCTCCACCATTTTGCCATCAATTGCTAAAATATCAATTGTGGCAAGTTCCTCAAACTCTGTTAAAACATTTAGGTAGAAAACATTTTTAGCAGGATTAGGATATAATAGCATCTCGTTTTCACGATTAACTTCATCAAGATCTTTGGACACTAACTCAAGACCAATAATTTGATTTAGCTCATCAACTGCAAATGACTTATAAGATTTGGAAAGTGAAACAGCATTCAAATCAATGATGTTGTTCCAACTTATTAACACCTGTCCGGGATAAACTATTTCGTCAGTGATAAACCTCAATTCCCAGGCTTTATTATCCAATTGAACAAGATGAACTAAGCCTGACTCAGAAGCAATGTTTTCAGGAAAACCATTCAAAATAAGAGAAAATTGCATTCCTTTTACAGGTGCATCACCTTTAAAACCAATTTGGTTGCCATTTATTAGGTTTAGTGTATTTTGAGTTCTTGTAATGGTTTCATTTTCAACAACATTTGCCAATTGACTGATATCTCCGGTTTTGATGGCGTAAATATTAAATTTAACAGAATCAACTGCTACTGAATCAATTTTGATTTCTGTAAAGGACTTACTCCATATTTCCTGTGGAATTGAATAAGAATTATTTTTATCAACATAATTTAAACTAACATTTGATGGCCACTTATCATAAGTACCTAAAATTATTTGTTTAATTTGAAAGAGATCAACTGTGTTCAAGGAATTTGATTTATTTACATCGGCAGCGAGATATTGAAACGGAGTAGATAATTTCTTTATACCCAGAATATGGTCTTTCAATAAGATCACATCTAAAACAGACAAGCCTGTTGATGGTACAACATCCTTAACTAACTTAATCGAATACGGCAGGTTGAGATTTAAAAGTGGTGAGTTAAATACTCC
>JAEUUM010000334.1 GCA_016787375.1 Saprospiraceae bacterium | reverse complement strand
GAAGCACCTCTTAGAATTATCGCTGAAAACGCTGGTCTGGAAGGAAGTGTTGTAATGAATAGAGTTAAAAACAGCAGGGGCCCTCAAGGATTTAATGCCAGAACAGAAAAGTATGAGGACTTGAAAAAGGCAGGTGTGATAGACCCTATGAAAGTTGCAAGAGTTGCTCTGGAAAACGCATCATCAATTGCCGGAATGATATTAACAACTGAATGCGTAATAAGTGAGAAGAAAGAACCGGAAGCAGCACATAGCCACATGCCTCCAGGTGGAGGAATGGGCGGAATGATGTAATCTTCCTTTGAATAATTAAATATTAGGCATCAACATTTATTGTTGGTGCCTTTTTTTATTTAAGCATACAAAATGTCAATTTCTATCGTTACTAAGTTATATAATTTGATTAAAAATGAAAAAGACTTTATTTTTTACATTAATTATTATTTCATTCTTAAGCTGCAAAAAGGATGAAATGATTTATGGTGATTCAATTTGTATCCAAAACAAAATAATTGAACTAAAAAATAATGCTTGCGCGAGTGGGGCAACCATCAATCAGTATGTTTTTCAAAACATAATTGTATTCGCATTTGATCAAGGTCCTTGTATTGCTGATGGTGCAACAGAGATTTATACAGAATCTTGCGAATTGATTGGTTTTCTGGGTGGGATATCAGGAAACGATAAAATAAACGGAGTTAATTTTGCTCAAAATGCGAAATTAATAAAAAAAGTATGGGCTAATTAAACCGGGCCAAAATAGGCCCAATTTAATTAGCTCGATTTATGAACTTTCAGAATTAATCGTGGTGGTCATCATGGTGGTCTTTATCAAGCCATAATCTTACCCCTAAATTAAACATTCTGCCATTTAGCGGAGCATACACTCGGCCAGCGTCAAAATATTTATCAAAAGGATTATCATGTTCAACTATTGGTAAATGCTGTCGATAATTTGTAATGTTTTCAATTCCTGAAAATATCTCAAAACTTGAAGCAAAATATGTGATTTGAAGATCAAATCTCCAAAATGGCTTTGATATTTCAGTTGAACCATGCAGTAAATAAGCTGGAATACCATCTATATCGGGAAGTCTCATTTTTCCGGTATAATTAGCCAATCCATTTATCTGCCATTTATTGTTTGGTGTTTTATAAATAGCAGTAAACAACCATCTGTCTCTAGGGATAAAAATAGCATCTCGGTATCCTTCAAGGTAATCAATTTTTACATTCGAATACTTATATGCAGCCCTAACATTCAAGCCATTGAATATTTCATATTGACTTGATAACTGAATAGTTGAGGCCTGAGAATTTCCGGCAAGAGAATAAATTATTATCTTGTTCAAATCAGCATCTGCATCGAAAATCACCTGATTTTGAAAGATCACTTTATAAACATCTATAGCAAATTGACCACTTCTTTTATTTAATGAAAAGCTTTGGGTAAAATTTCCACCCATATTCAAGGCGTCCTCCAGGGGTAAATTGGGTTCAACAACCCATGTTCTATTATTAGCCATTCTATTCACATTGTCCGTAAAAGGCCTTGCTCTCCTTAATCCTCTGCCAATTGAAAAGCGAATAATTGATTCGTCTGAAAAATTATATTTAAGGTTAAGTCGCGGCACAATAAACCATCCTTTATGAGAATGATAATCCAATCTTAACCCTAGAACAGCTCCGAGGTTTTGCATAAATTTGGACTTTTCACCCGGGAATCCTTTGCTTGAGTAGGCATATTCTGCGTGCAGGCCGGATGTTCTGTCATTATAAACCAGTTCGTTTTGATCAAAATTTTGAGAAATATCATTTAGTTGTCCGGTTAAACCAATATTTATTATGTTATCGTCATTTATGATGTTATTTTTATAAAGGAGAGTTCCTTGAACATCAGTTTCCCGGGCATTCAGAGTCCTGAACCCAATAAAATTATTTATTTCGTGTTTGATCGCGTGCCACTGGAAACCAATTGATTCCTGCTTACCTTTTAAACCTAAATATGCTAATTTACCAAAAACTTCATACCTCTTGTTTTGCTGTGTTATGTGATAAAAACTGTCTTCTTTGTCAAATTCAGATTTATGTGTGTATTGCCCAGACTTTCTACTATCATTTGTTGCTAAAATATTAAACTGGGTATTCCATACTTTACCCGAATAGAACAATCTGTACAAGCCTGAATAAGTTGTTCTAAGAACATTTTCAATAAAACTATCCTTGTCATGGTCTCCTCTGTTTTGTTGACCGGATGTATGCAACAATAACCCTTGACTCCATGGTGAATGATTTTTATGATTTAAGTGTAAATTAAATTCATAACGTCCTTCGTGATTACTAAATGCATTGAAGAAAAGTGGCTTACTGTTAAAAGGCTTGATTAACTCTGCGTTTATTTGACCTGAAATTGATTGAAAACCGTTAGCAACTGTCGATGCCCCTTTTGAAATCTGTATGGCATCAATCCAGGTACCTGGTATAAAATCCATCGCATATGAACTTGCAATTCCTCCCAAGTCAGGTCTGTTTTCAATTAACACTTGGGTGTAAACACCTTTTAATCCCAACATTTGAATTTCTTTAGTACCTGTTACGGCATCTGTTTGAACAACATCAACGGTCGCGTTGGTTTCAAAGCTCTCTGAGAGGCTACAGCAAGGTGCATTTTTTAACTCACAAGATGTTAGGGTTTCTATATTTCTTGTTTGAAGTGTGCTAATATAGGTATCTTGCCTTTTTGAAGAAATAGTTACTTCCTTCAGTTGCTGAACCGGAGATAAAATAATTTCTATTGACGAGTTACCATTTTGAATAGAAATTGTGTCTCCAAGGTACCCTAAAAAAGAAGAAATAAGTTTGTCAGAACTTTTGGATTCCTTAAGTTCAAATTTTCCATTTGACACGGATACAGTACCAATGGTATCCCCTAGCCATTTGATCTGGACACCTTCTAATGTTTCACCCGAAGAAGCTCTTACTGTGCCGGAAATTATTTGTGAATACCCACATTCAACAAGGAATGTAAGTATGAAAATATTAAGAATAAATTTCATAACGTTAATTTAAAAGTTGAATAAAAAATTAAATCAACATTATGCTAACATAAAAAAACCTGAAGAATTGCCTGAGAATCTTTAGAATTTGGTTGTAAATACTTGCTATAAATATTTCTTGTCCAGTGATTTAGTTCAACGAAAAGCTTTGCGTCGGCTACTCTTGGAATAATATAATCACATGATAATTTCTTTGCAGGCTCAAACTTGTTGCTGCTGTATAAATTTTCCTGATTTGAAAGAAGAATTTGAGTTTTTGTCTTACATGAAGGCTTATCAATAGATTCTTTGCAACAGAATATTTCATTGATTGATTTTACGTGATTATCGTTACAACAATTTGGTTCAAAACCTGAAATATGAAATGATGTTGTTTTGAAACAGAAACAATAAACAGCATCTACACTCACAACCAAATTGGTGGTCAGAACAAGTAGAATTAATAAACAACTAATAAACTTCTTTCTGTATTTCACGATGCAAATATGCTGAAGAAAAAGAACAGAAACAAGAATTCATTAATCCATTAAAACTACTTTAACAAGTTTTTGCATAAATTATTAGGGTGAAAGACAACCAAGGTGTATTTTTACTACCTAAACTTATCAATTTATGCGTCACCACTTTTTATTTATTGTCCTCTTATTCTGCTCAGTATGTTCAAAAGCACAAGACAAACCAAAATGGGATGTTTCAAATCCTCCGGGAAAATACAAAGAGGTTAATTTCAATACGAATGAAGGTACATGGATGAATCTGGATATAAGTCCGGATGGTAAAACAATTGTTTTTGATCTTTTGGGTGACATTTATACAATGCCAGCCACAGGTGGAACAGCAAAGCCATTGCGTGAAGGCCTGGCCTGGGAAGTTCAGCCTCGTTTTAATCAAAAAGGAGATAAAATTCTTTTTACTTCCGATGCAGGTGGTGGCGATAATATCTGGATCATGGGTTCAGATGGTCAAAAAGCCAATCAAATAACCAAAGAAGATTTCAGATTGTTGAATAATCCTTGCTGGGTGCCGGGTACAGAGTATTTTGTAGCGCGGAAACATTTCACTTCTACCAGATCATTGGGAGCCGGAGAAATATGGATGTATCACACCTCTGGTGGCTCAGGAATTCAGCTCACAAAACGCAAAAATGATCAGCAAGATGTAAATGAGCCCTCTGTATCGAAAGATGGTAAATATGTGTATTATTCTGAGGACATGTACGACGGAGGAGCGTTCCAATACAACAAAGATCCTAACAACCAGATATATGTCATAAAAAGATACAATGTTGAAACAGGAGAAACAGAAACCATAATTGGTGGTTCAGGAAGTGCTTTTAGACCTCAAATATCCAATAATGGGGAGAAGCTTGCTTTCGTTCGTCGCATTCGCACAAAAACTGCTTTATGCATTTTTGATTTAAAAACAGGTGAGGAAATCATTTTAACAGATAATTTGAGTAAGGATCAACAAGAAGCCTGGGCTATATTTGGTGTATACACTGGTTATAATTGGTCACCGGATGATAAAGAAATTATAATTTGGGCTAATGGTAAAATTAATAGAATAAATGTCGGAACCAAAGCCATAAATGAAATACCGTTTAACGTCGAAGTTCATCAAAAAATTGCAGAAACTCTGCGATGGGAAAATCCTGTCTCAGGTGATTCAACAGAAATTAAAGTTTTGAGACAGTTGGTCACCTCACCAGATGGTAATTATTGCATCTTCAATGCGCTTGGAAACATTTGGAAATATGATTTCAAAAATAGAAGAGCTTTAAGATTAACTAATTCAATTGATTTTGAATTTGAACCATCATTTTCACCTGATGGAAAATCACTCATTTACACCACTTGGAATGATGAAAAGATGGGGTCAATTATGCTGCTTGATTTGGCTGCCAACAAATCGACAATCCTCACAACCGAAAAAGGGATCTACCGGACACCTCGTTTTTCCCCGGACGGTAAAAGAATTACATTTAGAAAAGAAGATGGTAACACAAATCAAGGTTATGTAAACACATTAAAATCTGGTATTTACACAATGGATCTAAATACCAAAAAGACAGAATTCGTGTATGCACAGGGAGAAAACCCTCAATTTGACAGAGAGGCAAAAAGAATATTTTTTCAAACGGGAGGTTATTTATTTGGCAGTTTGAGTAAGGCTTTAAAAAGTGTCAAACTTGATGGTACGGATGAACGAACCTATTTTAATACAACATATTCAAATTCTTTTGTTTTAAGTCCTGACAACAACTGGGTTGCCTTTATCGAACTTCATAAAGTATACGTGGCTGCCATGCCTAAAAGTGGACAAGCTATGGGGATTTCAGGTGACACAAAAGCATTTCCTTTGGCTTTAGTCAGTAAGGATGCCGGTATAAACCTTCATTGGTCATCAGATAGTAAGAAGCTAATGTGGACATTGGGAAATGAGTATTTTGTAACTCCACTGGAAAAAAGATTTAAATTTTTGGAGGGCTCACCGGATACATTGCCTCCACTTGATTCTGTTGGCATCAAAATCGTTCTTAAATCAGCATTTGACAAGCCTACGGGAATTATTGCATTTAAAAATGCTCGAATTATAACCATGGAAGGTGACCAGGTGATGGAAAATGCTACTTTAATTGTGGACAAAGACAAAATTAGTAAAATCGGATCTTCGGCTATTACAGCAATTCCAAGCAATGCATATGTGGTAGACTGTAGTGGAAAAACCATCATGCCCGGATTTATAGATGTGCATGCACATTTAGGGGCATTCAGATATGGTTTAAGTGCCCAAAAACACTGGCAATATTATGCGAATCTGGCTTACGGTGTGACCACCACACATGACCCTTCAAGTAATTCAGAAATGACCTTTGCGCAGGCAGAAATGGTAAAGACTGGTAAAATGGTTGGTCCTAGAATTTTTAGCACCGGTACAATCCTTTATGGGGCGGACGGTGACTTCAAAGCAGTAATAAATAGTTTGGATGATGCCAAATCAGCTTTGAGAAGAACTGCAGCTTTTGGCGCATTTTCAGTAAAAAGTTATAATCAACCACGCCGTGATCAAAGACAGCAGGTTATTGAGGCTGCACGTCAATTGAAAATGCTTGTCGTTCCTGAGGGAGGTTCTTTCTTTTATCACAATATGAATCAAATGGTAGACGGGCATTCAAGCATTGAGCACAACATACCCGTGGCACCTGTATACAAGGACGTGATCAAACTTTGGTCCTCAAGTAAAACCTCCAACACCCCTACCCTCATCGTGAATTATGGCTCAATGAATGGAGAAAATTATTGGTATCAGAAAACAAATGTTTGGGAGAAAGAAAAATTGTTAAGCTTTACACCTAGAGCGATTATAGATTCCAGATCAAGACACAGAACCATGATACCGGATGAAGAATACGAAAATGGGCATATTCTTACCTCGAAATCATGCAAAATGCTTCAGGATGCCGGTGTCAACATAAACCTTGGATCACATGGTCAGCTTCAAGGTCTTGGCGCCCACTGGGAAATCTGGATGTTTGCACAGGGTGGTATGTCAAATCTTCAAGCTTTGAGATGTGCAACCATGAATGGAGCTGTACACCTGGGAATGGACAATGAAATAGGAAGTTTGAAAACCGGCAAACTGGCTGACCTTATTATAATGGACAAAAATCCGCTAGACAATATCCAAAATACCGAAACAATCATTTATACAATGATAAATGGCAGGTTGTATGACACGCGTACAATGGATGAAATTGGCAATAATAATCGCAAAAGAACGAAATTTTATTGGGAGCAGGAAGGTAGTGGAAATTACTATCCATTAGATTCTGAAACCAATTCTTTCATGCCAACAAATTGTATTTGCGGAAAAGGCAACTGTAAATAGTTATTATTTAGCAGGTTTTAAAATCGGTTTACTCAATTCAAATTGTGGGCTTGTATTGACAACATTGTCTTTAAAAATCATCTGACTCGAATTTAACTTCAAAATAGTGTACGAAACTTGAAGTGTATCAGATTTGAGAATTAATGTGCTGTCATTATCGGCAAGACCCCAGGTACCTTTTCGGATGATTCCATGATCATCCCAAACCAATTTTCCTGACTTATCGAGATCATAAGACACTCCTTTGTAAGTGTTTAGGTATATGTCTTTATAACTTTTCATAATCTGTTCTCTGGTCTCAAGTTTTTCCAGATTCTTATTGGTGACGTTATACATTTCATCAAGATCATACACCCATTTTCTTGCTATTACTTCTTTAGGTTCATTATTACAAGCCGAAATGACTGCAAAGGACAATAACAAAATGATAATTTTTTTCATAATTTTTTCTTAATTAATGGTTTTGGCACCTACGTAATTAAATGCAGATGCGTTTAATGTTTAATTTTACGTCACCATTTAAATTAGGTTTAATGAAAACAAAAATAATTTTTTTCAGATTTACGGTATTATGTGGTTTGATGCTAAGTTTTTCATATTTTACAGGAGCTCAAACATCATTTAACCCAAAGATTGGTTTACATATATCTGCAATAGATGGTAATTTTAAAGACACTTCTTCACTCAATGCGAGAGTTGGCTGGCAGGTGGGTTTAGACATAAGAAAAGGCAGTGAATTATTCTTTTTAAATCCGGGAATTCATTATAAAGTTACATCTGTTGACCTGAAGAAAGAAGTGAAAACCAATGGCAGTATTCAGGATCTTACTGGAAATACTACCATTCAGTCGATTGATTTACCGATAAATGGAGGTTTTTATCTGACCGGAAAAGATCAGGCACTTATGAGAATTTATATTCATGGTGGAGTTGTGCCTTCTTATATCCTTGGTATAAAATCAGTAGAAAAATTTGACCTAAAACCTACCGAATTCAACAGGTTTCAATTGGGAGTTAATGCCGGAATTGGTATTGATTTACTTTTTTTACACATTGGAGCAAATTACGAATATTATTTACAGGATTATTTTAAAAATCAA
>JAEUUM010000506.1 GCA_016787375.1 Saprospiraceae bacterium | reverse complement strand
ACAAAACGGCAAATGGCAAATATTTTTCGAATAATTCAGGTGTTTCGTCAGGTGGGTTAAGCAATTTGACACGTTCATTTTCGGCCATTTTGAGGTACATTTTGAACCCATCTATTTCAGCCTGCAATTTCAATTTCTCTTCCGATGGCCTTTTAATCAATTGAGCATATACAAACAATGAAGCTATACCTATGATTAGAAAACAAAGAAGCACTTTATCATTCATATTCATAGAAAACTCCCAAATAAATGTTACCAGGAGCGTGCTTGGCACCAAAATCAACCAAATCACTATTTTGTTAAAAAGCCTGACATTCAACCAGTCTGTTAATTTTCCGAAAATTGCAATAAAAAAAGGAACCATAAAAACCATTACAAAAAACGGAGCCATAATGAAGATGAAACTCGATTCTTTATCAAAAACAACCATCAGAATGGCAGCAGCGACAAAAATAAGGGAGGCTATGACTACATATTTATAGTTTTTTCCTTTGCCTAATGATTCATTATAAAGCGATTTTGTATCTTCTTCGAACTTACTGCTTGCAGTATAAATGGTTTCGTTGTATTCTCCGTCTATAACCAGTTCTTCTTTTGACCCAAAGAGTTTACTGAAAAGTTTGCTCTCATGAGCACTGAAACTTTTGTCCGGTTCTTTAAGTTTGGTTAATACAAATTTTGGACTTTTGATGATGTTAAACAAGTAAGATTTCGTTTCATCTTTTATTTGAATAAATCCACGAACAGCCCATTGAAGCATCGTAGCGGTCATAAAACGAGATGAATAATTTTCTCGTTCTACCATACCGATTTCAGACAAAGTCAAACTTTCAGGCGGCGAATACATAGGATATACAACCGGACTTTCGGGATCCTTTCCATATTTTCCCCATGAATAAAAATAATAGACAAACATTGCAATCAATGCGAATAATGAAATGACTCTGATTCGCCAAATTTCCCACCAGGTTGGTGGTGGAGGAGGTTGAACAAACCCTTTTGTGAATCCAACAGCTACGGTTAGTCCTTCAAATTTATTGAGGTTTTCTGCGTTGAAATTGAGGTATTCATCGTTCTCGTCACCCAATCTGCATTTGTATTCTTTTGCGCCTTGAACACCCGTGTAACAGGCCTTTTGAATAATTTTAGCACCCTTGGGCAAAAAGACCTGACAACTTACCTGCTGAATAGGAAAATCCCATTCGTTTCCGGTCACATTCCAGTAGATTTCATCATAGTTATCATAAAAACCAATTTGATTGCGGGTTTTGTAAACAATCTCATATTGATGAACGCCATTTGGAATAATTACATCTTTGGAGCCAATATAAATGGCCAAATTACCTGATTCATTTTCGGTGTGATAATCTGACTTTGAACCATTGTGGGAGACATTGATTATTTCAACAGGAGTTTTGGCAAAGCTACCCTCAGTTGTGCGCCGTGAGGTTGGAACAAACCTTTTTATCCCTCTTTTTATTTGATCCCCAAGTGCATTTACAGTTATGGTTTCAGTAACTTCTAATTCACCGGAAGTATCAACTTTAACCATTACCCTGAAATTGCGGATATACTCCTGGTCGACATTAATTTGCGCCGGTAAGGTAAAAGTAAACCACAACCCAAACAGTAAGAATATGTATTTCGACATTTTAGAATGAAATTTTAGGAACTTCTCTTTCAGAATTATTTTCCAATTCAAAAAAATCAGCTTTTGAAAACTGGAACTGATTTGCAACCAGATTTGATGGAAAAGAATCTACCATTGTGTTTAGTTCCCTTACTGTTCCATTGTAATACCTTCTTGATTGTTCGATGGTGTTCTCAACATCTTTGAGGGCATCCTGCAATTGAATGAAATTAGCACTTGCTTTAAGGTCAGGGTATTGCTCCGCTAAGGCAAACACGCCTCCAATAGCACTTTGGAGTTGATTTTCTGCTTGAGATTGAGACATTACGCCTTTTGCACTTACTGCCGCATTCCGCGCTGATATTACTTTTTGCAATGTATCTTGCTCGTATGACATATATCCTTTAACAGATTCAAGCAGATTTGGAATCAAATCATGTCTTTTTTTGAGCTGCACATCAATGCCGCTCCAACCCTCAGAA
>JAEUUM010000441.1 GCA_016787375.1 Saprospiraceae bacterium | reverse complement strand
ACAAAAGCCCGTAGTCATCCTTTTGAAGACTTACGGCCAGCGCATTTATTGTAAAATCTCTTCTATACTGATCCTCTTCCAAAGATCCTGATTCAACAAACGGCTTTCTTGAATCCTCAGAATACGATTCTTTTCGAGCACCAACAAACTCCAACTCCAAATCATTATATCGGAGCATTGCAGTACCAAACCGGTGATAAACCGTGACTTTCGGATGGTTCTTTATCAAGCTTGAAACCATCTCAGCCAATTGAATACCATTACCCAAACAAACAATGTCTATATCTTTACAAATTCGACCTAACAATCTGTCTCGGACGAAACCTCCTACCAGATAAGCTTGAACATTCAGTGATTCAGATGCTTGTTGTATGATCTTAATGATTTCGTCTTCCGCAGGGAGTGTATAAAATTTCAATTTGGAATATTTAACAGAATAATGTCTATGCTAAAATGGATTCTTCAAGAATATATTTATCCTTTATCTCCTCTATGATTCCAAAAATTTCTTCCGGGTCATCAGATGTTACCAAACGTGCTCTAAATGGTTTGATATCAGGAAATCCTTTGAAGTAATTTGTGTAATGACGCCTTGTTTCAAGTACTCCAAGCTTGGAACCTTTCCAATTCATAGCATGCATAAGATGTCTTTTTGCAGCATCTGCTCTTTCGGAAATGGTTGGTGGAGGTAAAATTTCACCAGTTAAAAGGTAATGTTTGACTTCTCTGAATATCCAAGGGTAGCCAATAGAGGCCCTACCAATCATGATCCCATCTATTCCGTACCGGTCTTTATAGATCTTTGCTTTTTCAGGAGAATCAATATCTCCATTACCAAAAATGGGTATGTGCATTCTTTGGTTTTCCTTTATTTTGGCAATCAAACTCCAATCTGCTTCACCTTTATACATTTGCTTGCGGGTGCGACCATGCACAGTCAATGCCTCAATACCCACGTCTTGTAACCGCTCTGCAACTTCAATAATGTTTATAGAATTTTCATCCCACCCCAGTCTTGTTTTTACGGTTACTGGTTTACTTGTAGCTTTTACAATGGCCTCTGTTAATTTTACCATTCGAGGAATATCCTGCAAAATGCCCGCACCAGCCATCTTACATACGACCCTGTTGACCGGGCAACCAAAATTAATATCTATTATTTCAGGATTTGCAACTTCAACCACTCCCATTGCTTCTACCATGCTTTCAATCTCACCACCAAAAACCTGGATTCCTATGGGCCGTTCATTTTCGTAAATGTCAAGTTTGCGAAGACTTTTATCAGCATCACGTATTAGGCCCTCGACTGAAATAAACTCAGTATACATAAGGTCAGCTCCTTGTTCTTTGCAAAGAAATCTAAATGGAGGGTCACTTACATCCTCCATTGGTGCAAGTAATAAAGGGAACTCCGCAATTTGAATATCTCGAATCTTAATCATCAGACCGCAAAGTTAATAGAATTAAACGTGACATAAAACAAAATACAAAATTTGAAGCCCCGGTTTTATCATGTAATATAAATTGTACACAGATGACTGATTGACATTTAAATGTCTAATTTGGATTAAAACCAAAATCCGCATTGGCTGATTGTGCTCTTAGGGCCTTACGAGCCAATGTAAATCAGGTTCTGATCGAAGCATCATGAGTCGAAGAAAATCTTTGATTTTGTCGAGCTTAACCACCTACGGGCCTGGAATGACTGTAGGAGTCGTCAGACCCGACAAATATTTGGAATGTTCCAAAATTTCGTCGATTCAGCGTCTAACGCTGAATTTGGGTTAAACATAACTGAAAATTGTAATGCATTTCATATTTTTGCAAAATATTACCATTAACCGAATAAAATCGAAATTTTTACGTATATTCAACTTGTTATCATCTACTTAGCGCATGTTAAAAAAAAGAAATCTGTTTCTCCTCTTTATTGGTTCGTTGGCCTTCGTTTTTATTTTAATCAACCTTGGCGGGCTCAAAAAATACATTATTTTAGGTAATTGGAAGGGAGCTAATGTCTCAGAAAACGGGAACTCAGTGAAAACTGATTGGTCTAAAGTAAAGTTTACTTTTGATTTAAATGGGCAATATACTTATACCAATCCATCAGAATACGTTGAGCAAGGCAAATATAAGATTGATAAAAATATGCTGATAACCAGCCCATTAAACATTGAAAATGAAGAGCAAAGATCAGTAGAAATTATTCAACTAAGACTAAATTCATTAATTCTGAGAATGAATGACAGTGGAAATGAGATAATTCTTCAACTCAAAAGGTCATAACTCTACATAGAAAGATTTATCCCATTGAGCATTCAATAATATAGAATTCTGGTCGAGGTTTATATGTTTTATTTCAAAACCCGGGACGAGTAATTTGGCTGAAATGCCATCTATTTCAAAATGATATACATCTTTCAAAGGGCCTTTTATCATCTTGTTCAGAGTAACCAACTCAATCTCAGCATATTCCTTTAAAAGCTTTTCAAGACCAAGTTCCAGTAGTTTTGTAACTCCTTTTTCAATCAGTGAATGCCCGGAGCTTGATTCAATTTCAAGTAATGAAAATTTTATGGTGTCGTTTTGAACCATTACATCTAATTTCAGCTTCCAGTTTCCCTTGTAGATCTCTGTCATTTGAACACCAACATGCATGACATTATCGTCAATTTTAATGAAGTCCA
>JAEUUM010000436.1 GCA_016787375.1 Saprospiraceae bacterium | reverse complement strand
CGGCAATCCGGTTAATTGAGCTATGTGTTTTGCAACATTTTCAGAGTATCCCTTTGGTGTATTGATACCTGTACCAACTGCAGTGCCCCCGAGCGCAAGTTCAGACAAATGTTCGAGGGTATTTTTGATAGCTTTCAATCCATGATCAAGTTGTGAAACATATCCTGAAAATTCCTGACCAACTGTAAGAGGTGTAGCATCCATGAAGTGGGTCCGACCTATTTTTACGATATTTCTAAATTTTTCACTTTTTGCAGCAAGGGTGTTACGCAGTTTTTCGATTCCGGGAATGGTTGTTTCAATCAACATTTTATATGCTGCAATATGCATGGCTGTTGGGAAAGTATCGTTGCTGGACTGTGATTTATTAACATCATCATTTGGGTGCAGGAACTTTTTCTCATCCTGGAGGTTTCCTCCCTTCAAAACATGACCTCGGTAAGCAACCACTTCGTTCATATTCATATTGCTTTGGGTTCCACTTCCTGTTTGCCATACAACCAGAGGAAAATATTCGTGTAGTTCTCCGTTGAGGATTTCATCGCAAACTTTGCAAATTAGATCACATTTTTCATCCGTCAGGACACCGGCATCTCTGTTGGTTAAAGCAGCAGCTTTTTTTAGATATGCGAATGCAAGAATAATTTCACGCGGCATTTTATTAATGTCTTGTGCTATTTTAAAATTGTCAATACTTCTTTGAGTTTGAGCACCAAAGTAAGCATTTAATGGTACTTTGACTTCACCCATTGTGTCTTTCTCTATTCTGAATTGCATAATTTAAATGGTTTTAAGTTTTACTTACACAAAGGTAAATGTTTCATAAACAATCAGCAGCAAATTAAAATAATCCTTTATTTTTTATGCTTGAATACAATCTTAAAGATTAAGTATATATTTGTAGGTAAACTATTTTTTAATTCAAAAAACTTAAAAATGAAAAACTTGAAAAGTGTTGTAATTGCAATGTTGGTAGGTTTGTTGAGTTTTCAAGCAAACGCAATTGTGTCAGTAAGCAAAACCCAAGAAACAAAACAACTTGCTACGGTCGATTTGACTCCAGGTCAGAATGCAAATATTCAAACATTTTTGAGCCTCACACCGGCTAAATATGAACAAATGACCGGTAAGAAAATGAATTTAGTTTCCCGATATGCTCTTAAAGTAGCTCAAAAAAAGATGAGCAAAGAGCTAATGAAAAGCGAATCCAGTGCAAAAGGTGCAAGTCTGCCTAAAATTGCTTATATTTTGTTGGCATTATTTGGTTTGGGTTTCATCGGCATTGGCATTGTTTCAGACTGGCAGGGAAATGATTGGTGGATCAATCTATTGCTGACATTTTTGTTCTGGCTGCCAGGGTTTATACATGCATTGATCGTAATGGGTAAATACTATTAATTATTAATTTTAGAAACTTGAAAAGTAAGAAGTGCCTAACCTTAATAATTGTTTTAAAGTCACTTATTGGTTTTGCCCAGTTTGATGTTTCAATCCATCCATTGCCATTAATTCGTAGTGATATCAATATTTCGTTGGAATATCGTGCAAGTGATGAGATTGGGATCGAACTTACACCGCAGCTGGAATTTGATGGTTATAACCGATATTCGGCTCCAGGTTCAAATAGAATTCGTTTTAATTCGGTTGGATTTGGTGCGAGATTGATAGGCAAATATTATTTGATGCCTGCAAAAGGATGCAATAAGTGGATTATAGGACCCTATTTAAAATTTAGACAAACCACAGAAAAACAAGAAGGAATTGCATCCGGTACAAATTTTACAGGGACAAGATACGCTGTTGGGTTTTACTCAGGTTACAAATTTGTGTCAAGACGCAAAATAATTATGGAGATTGGTATGGGATTAGGCAGAGCATTTATAAGTGAGGAAGATTCAATAAATTACGGAGCGCAAAATTTTATAGACATTGGAAATGTTAATATAGATGCAACAGCAAATTTGACTGTAGGATACCGATTTGGAGTGAAAGAAAATTAAAAGTATTTTGAAATTTCAAATTAGTCTATCAAATTAAATTTTCGAATTCAATTCTAGTGTTGGTTCGGATTTTTATGAAATAAGCTAAAGGGAGTGCTTTAATTTAAATTTCAGGGGTTATTAATTTTATAAACCAAACTAAAACTATGAAAAAAGTTGCATTAGGATTTGCTTTTATTTTGAGTGCTTTCAGCTCGTTTGCACAGTTGGATGTTTCTGTGAATCCAATTTCAATTCTGTTTAGCAACTTTGATGTTGCTCTAGAATATCGTATGAACGAGGATTTTGGAATTGAGTTGACGCCATCGATCGATTTTGATAAATATTCCGTTTCAGATGTGGAGTACAAGAATACAGGATTTGGTGCAAGATTGATTGGGAAGTATTATTTCAATCCCAAAAAAGGATGTGATAAGTGGAATATCGGACCTTATGTAAAATTTGGACAGGCAGACGGAAAAGGAACTGACAAAGCAAACAACACATCTTATGAGGTGTCAAGAACCAGATTTGCCGTAGGATTTTACTCAGGATACAAATGGGTTTCAGCAAAAAACATTGTATTTGAAATGGGATTTGGAATAGGAAGATTATTCGTGAATAAGTATAAAAGTGATGATGGTACTTTGAATTTGGATAATTTCCCAATCCTGAATATTGATTTGACAGGGAAAATTGCCATAGGTTATCGATTTGGAGGGAATAAGGAAAACCAATAGCTAAAATGACTTGTTTTGTAGTTAAATTTCATGAACAAGTATTGAAATGAACTGTTTGAAGTTTTATAAAATCTAAAAAATAAAATTATGGCATTTACACTACCTGATCTCCCTTATCCGTATGATGCACTTGAGCAAAATATTGATGCGAGAACGATGGAGATTCATCACTCTAAACACCACAATGCTTATGTAACCAACCTAAATGCTGCTCTTAATGGAACAGAATGGGAAGGTAAATCTTTGAAAGAGTTGTTGGGTATGGTTTCAAAACTACCCGTTGCAGTCAGAAATAACGGAGGTGGTCACTTCAATCACTCTCTGTTTTGGGAGATTATGTCTCCTGATGGTGGAGGAGAACCTTCTGACCGAATGAACATCTCAAAAGCAATTGATCGTGATTTTGGTTCATTCGCAGCTTTTAAGGAAGCATTTAGCAATGCTGCAAAAACAGTATTTGGTTCAGGTTGGGCATGGTTATGTGTTGATAAAAATGACAAATTATTTATCTGCTCTACCCCTAATCAAGACAATCCTCTAATGGATGTGAATAACTTTGAGGGAACACCAATTTTGGGGCTTGATGTTTGGGAACATGCCTATTATCTTAATTATCAAAATCGCAGGCCTGATTATGTAGAAGCTTTCTTTAATGTAATTAATTGGCAAGAAGTTACCACAAGGTACAATAATGCCAATGAAGGTGCATCTAATTTGTAATTAGGTTCAAATACGAAGTATTTCAAGTGCCATCTGAAATTCAGGTGGCACTTTTTTTTTGCCATAATTATTGGTAAATGGGTAGAGTGAAATTATATTAAGATGAATTGAATGTTAAAAAAATATTTGTGTTACTTTAATTTGTTGTTTCGTCATAAATATTAAAGAAATATCTAATAAAAATTCGATCATTAGATTATATTTGCAATAAGGATGAAGTCTTTAAAAACCTGAAAAACCAACAACTATGAGCGACCAAATTCACAGAGATGACGATTATCTCTCCTGCGAACATTATTTGAGTGCGACAACAGATGAACAAGGCATTCATCGATTCTTCGAACAAAATAAATATTATTTTTCACTGAATGAAAATGGGAAAGTAATTCTCAGAAGTGAAGGTTATAGCTCTGAATCAGGTCGGGAAACCGGTATAGCCTCAGTGCTAAAAAATATGGTCAGCGATGATAATTACCAAACAAAAATGCTGCCTGATGGCAAATGGATTTTATGTCTTAAAGCCGGAAACAATCAAGAAATAGGTCGGTCGTGTCCGGTAAATTCTGAAGAAGAAGCAAGGGCATTTTTACCCTCAGAAAGAGCAAAAGCCGTTGAAGCATTAAAAATAGCTTCTGCGAATGAATCGACCAATGTCGACAGAATTTCAGATAAAGTAGCAGATGATTACATGATTTGTAGGGAATATGAGGAAAAAATAGATTCCATATCAACTAAATATCCTGATTTCATAAGCTTTAAACATGAGAATACGGAAAAATATTACTTTGCCTGGGTAAACTCGAAAAAAGAGATTGTGCTTCGAAGTGAAGGGTATCCGACACCATCAGCAAGAGATAACGGAATGGATTCAGTAGTAAAGAATCGAGAAATAAAGGAAAGATTCAAAGTAGTAGAAAGTCACGGAGCTTATTTTCTCGTCTTAAAAGCAGGCAACCATCAAGAGATTGGAAGATCGTGTCCAAAAGATTCAGAAGCTGCATTATGGGCATTGATCGAACCAAAGCTTAGTGACGATAAAAGTAACGGAAATATTGAAGATGATTATATGCTTTGTCGTAATTATGAAGCAAATATCAAGTCGGTTTCAGCTAAATATGATGATTTTATTTGTTTTCAGCATGAGTCAACAAACCTCCATTACTTTGCATGGATAAATAAAAATGGGGAGATTATCCTTCGAAGTGAGGGTTATCCAACAACCACTGCCAGGGATAATGGAATGGAGTCAGTCAGGAAAAATCGGGAAAACAAAGACCGATTTAAGGTTGAAGAAAAGCACGGTGCATATTTTTTGGTTTTAAAGGCAGGCAATCATCAAGAGATTGGCAGATCTTGTCCAAAAGACTCAGAGGCTGCATTATGGGCACTTCTAGCCCCTATAGCTGGATTATCGACTGCCGCATTTGCCTCAGTTGCCGCAGCTACTGGTGCAGTAGCCTCAGTTACAGCAAGTAAAGAAACTCATCAAGCCGCTGTAGTAACTCCAGCGGCTACAATGGCTGCTGCTACGCCGGTGGTTGCTGAAAAGTCAGGATTTAACTGGTGGTGGTTGTTGCCTTTGTTATTGCTGGCTGCGTTATTCTTGCTTTGGAGATCATGTAATGATACGACGTCCGAAGCATCTGATACTTCCGAGACTGCAGTTCAGGAAAATACGGCAGTAGCTACCGATACGGTTAAAACAATGACAGCGGAGGCTGAAAAAGCAGTTGCATCTTCAGAAGCGACATCTGCTCCAAGCTGTGATTTGAACTGGATATTATTTGATTTTGATCAGTTTGACTTAAATTCCGGTGCAAAATCAGAATTGGATAATATGGCTAAAATTTTAAAATCTAACCCTGATTACAATGGTTTTCTAAAGGCACATACAGACGCAAAGGGTTCGGATGAATACAATCAAAAACTATCTGAAAAGAGGGCACTGAGTGCTAAGAACTATCTGGTAAAACAAGGAGTCAATGCAGCAAGAGTGGCAACCGAAGCGAGTAGCAAGGCAAATCCGGTTGCAGCCAATACTGAAGATGATTCTGGCAGAAGATATAATAGGAGAGTGGAGCTGTATATAAGAGATAAATCAGGTAAAGAGATCTGTAATTCAATACCACCAAATGTTCCATCTCAATTAAAAGCAAACTAATAATTTAATTTTTAACTTTAAAAACACAATATTATGAGTCAATTTGATGAAAAAATGGCAATTTACAAGGAAGCAGTGGCTGACTTAAAATTACATATTTCAGATGAACTACTTACAGGGGTGGCAAAAGGATTAGGCCCTTCAATTTACCTTGCAGACGCTTCATTGGTTTCAGGTTCTGACCCGGAAGAGTTGGCAAGGGTAAAGAAGAATTTCTTAGTTGGTAAACTTGGACTTACGGATGGTCCTGAATTAGATAAAGCAATTCAGAGTGCTATTGATGCGATGGGTAGTTCAAATCGAAATAAGCACAGAGCGGTATTTTATGCTATTCTTGCAAAACATTTTGGTAAAGAGTCTATGTTTAAATAGATTTTAAGTGAAAGTAAAAGCCGATATTCAATTGATTTTGGTTATCGGCTTTTTGATTTAAGTAAAGTCTGAATATCGTATTTGCCGGAATTTGAAAAACAAATGAATATTTCTCATTTAAAGACGACGATACTTATATTTAGGAAAGAAAAAAAGCGCAATGGGTAACATCGCGCTTTTTGTTGTTATTTGCCTCCCAATGCACCTTTGATGATACCAATGATAGAAAGCAAAACACCTCCACCAACACCACCTGAAAGAACACTGCTTATGATACTCGTGAGGTCAGCACCACCTGCAGGTGTTTCTATTCCCATCATGCCAAGAAGTTGACCTCCAATACCGCCACCGAGTATTCCGAGAAGGGAGTTTCCGAGTGTTCCAAGCGAGAATTTAGGTAAAATTCTAGCCGCCAGATTTCCACCGGCTGCGCCACTGAGCAATTGAATGATTAATCCTGCATCCATAATATTTTTATTTTGGTTAGTTAGATCAAATTTACTAAAAAAATTATGTTACAATAATAAATTAGAATTAAATTTTTAAGAATAAAAAAGGGATAGCTGTAAACAACTATCCCCACAATTAAATGAAAACTAACTTTATTTTTTTCCTTTCTTCTTGATTTCTTTGTTGAAAGTACCATCAGCGTTGAACACAAGAAGTAATGGTTTACCGTTAAAGACTACCATGATAAAATATACACCATCGGCATCGGTACCTGCTTTTTTAATTTCTGCACCGGTATACGTTGAAGAAATATAATCGGTAATAACTGTTGGGAGTAATGTTACATCAACTGCTGTAAGATTTGGGCCTCCACCATGATTACCATGACCTTTTCCTGGTCCACCGTCGCCATCATGACCTTTACCATTATGTTTTTCGCAAACTTTCAGGAAGGTTCCATCAGCTGCAAAAACAACAACTATCGGTTTTGTAGCTGTTTTTAGCATTACAAAAAATCGACCGTCAGTAGCTACACCTGCTTTGCCAATTGTTGCGCCAACATAGTTTGTTGCGATGTAATCTTTAACAGATTGAGGTAGGCTGTCAACTGAAAGTGGAGTCAAGTCGTGGCAGTGGCATGCAGTGCTGTCTTGGCCCAAGCTATCAGGACCTCCACGTTCTGAAATGATTGCATAAGACGAAATTTCGGTAGCTGATCCGTCAGTAGCAGCATTGGTAAGAGAGTCTTCAATCAAAGTATACTCTTCTAATTGATCTTTTTGACAAGAGTACATAGTCAGAAGGCTAATAAAAAAGCCAAACACAAGAATTTTTTTCATTTTGAATAATTTAATTGTTTAAAAATATTTAACACGTATGCATACAAATTCCGTTATCGCCAAGACGATTTCATAAAGTTGTTTTCGAATCTAATTGTGAATTATATGCACGAATGTGTAAAAGACTGGCTCTATAGTTTGTAGTTTATAGTTGAAAATATACACCAAACCTGATTCCGGAATTATCAAAACTTGACCGTGTATCTGTTTGAATATTTTTAAGATAATTAGCATCGGCGAAAGCTGACCATCGGTTTGAAATACGGTAACTTAGACCCGCCGCAAAATTAATTCCTTGAATTTTGTTTGAACCCTCTGCAACGCGGGCCTCATAAATTTGCTCTTCGTTGGGTTTTTTACCCTTGAATTTAAATTTGACATCCAAAGGATCCATTTGGGCAGCAATGATACCTGCCAACAAATATGGTCTCCATCGATTGATGTGTTTAAATTCGTATTTTAATGTAAGACCGTATTGCACAATATCAATTTGTTTAGACTCAAGTGATTTGAATTTGAAATCCGGTCCTGGGTCGTGCTGCGGAAAATCTTTGAAGCAATCGGGTTTGTCAGATTCTATCATGTGACTTATTCTACCGATTTGAGCTCCTAAGAATAGGCCTTTCCAGATACCAACTTCAGTAAAAAATCCATAATTTAACTCCATGTTGTTATTAGCTCTTGGCACGTAAGCATGTACACCTCCTCCCCACAATCCCAATCGGATGTTAGGCATTACATAGTTCTTCTTTGATTGAGGGATTGGCAACTCTTTAGCCTGCGTATCAAAATCCTGTATCTCTGCAACTTGCTTTTCAGCAGGTTTGACATCAGCTATATCTTGCTTTGGTTGTTCGTTGTCGGTTCGTGGAGTATTGATGTTTGTTGTCTCTGAACCGTTTGTTAAAATGCTCGAATTGTCTGTATTGATAACATTTTCAGAAAGCGAAGATTCGTTTTCGTTTGTTTGGTCCAATCTTGTTGTCCTGCTTTCTGTAGTAGTTGTCGTGATTGCTTTTTCACTGTTGTTATGAGTAAACTCGCCGCTGGTCAAAGATGCCTGATTTACACTAACAACGGTTGAATTTCGATCCTGAGATTCAGTGTTTCTGTTGACTGAATTTAATTTTGTATTTGAAGCTTCGTGCTGTTTAAGTAACGAAGCAGATTTTTGGATATTGTTTCTCTGGTATGAAAAAGTCTCTGTTACAGGTGTAATTTTTTGGTCATTTAGAGGTTGTTTGTTTAGCAATGGGGTGTTGGTCGCCAATTTGGTTGCCTGTTGTTTATTATCTGACAGCTCATTATTTTGAGGTTGAGTTGTATTGCTTGACGGAGTTAACTTAGTTTGATTATTGATCGTTTGTGTTGTAGTGTTGGTTTCAGTTGAGTGTAATTCTGCCTTGTTTTTCAATGCTGCAAGATTTGAGTTAGATACTTGCCATTGGTAAATAAAGAAAACATTGCTTAGTAAAAGCACAGAAGCAGCAATGAGCCATTTGCTTTTTACCCAATCAGGTAAAACAGACTTTGTTCTTAGGTTGCCGTTTATGGCTTCCCATCCTGCCATATCAGCTTCAGGTTCCTGCAGATTGGACAGTTTGTGTCTGAATAAATTATCAAATTCGTTATCTTTCATCTTAAATAGATATTAAGTCTTATTCTTGCTTTTGTTCTCAATTGATTTTGTTTTGTATACTTGCTTTTTCTTCTGCTTGTAAAATTTTTTCTTTCAGCTGTTTTCTTGCCTTTGCCAGATTTGATTTTACGGAGCCAATCGACACTTGTAACATTTCAGCAATTTCATGATAAGCATATCCATCTATTGCATACATATTAAATGTGGTCCGGTAAGAAA
>JAEUUM010000408.1 GCA_016787375.1 Saprospiraceae bacterium | reverse complement strand
GTATAACCTGCCCGGCACCAGTGACTGTAACCTGCGCTGCTCTGGTTCCTCCTGTTAATACAGGATCTGTAACTGCAACGGATAACTGCGGTGTAGCAAGTATTACTTTTGTAAGCGATGTAATCAGTTCTCAGACATGTGCCAACAAATATACCCTAACCAGAACTTACCGGGCAACAGATGTAAATGGAAATTTCGCCACTTGTGCTCAGATAATTACTGTAAATGATGCAACTGCTCCGAGTATAACTTGCCCGATAGGTGCTTCATACACTTGTGCAAGCCAGGTGCCTGCTGCCAATACCGCTTTGGTAAGTGCATCAGATAATTGTACAGGTGCAGTAACTGTCTCTTTTGTAGGCGATGTAATCAGTAACCAGGTTTGTGCAAATAAATACACACTTACAAGAACTTACCGTGCTACGGATGTTTGTGGAAACTCTTCTACATGCTCACAGGTAATTACCGTAAATGATAATGTTTCACCTGTATTGTCCGGGGTTCCTAACAACGTTACCATCGAATGTACACAACCAATACCAACGTTGCCAAATATTTCTGCAACAGACAATTGTAGTGGTACAGTTAATATTACATTTAAAGAAAGCAGCACAAAGAGCGATTACCTGACACTTTGTAACGCATATTCTTATACAATAACTCGTACCTGGACTGCAATCGATGTTTGTGGAAATACCTCAAGCAGGGCTCAAACCATAAAAGTTCAGGATACCAAACCACCAGTATTTACATCTAAACCTCCTCAATTTATTACAGTTGAGTGTGATGAAGATGGCAGCAACAATGTTGATCCAATAGCCGAAGATGCTTGTGATAGTGACCCTTCAGTTATTTTGGATATAAAATACAAATTTGGATTGAATGGTTGTGTTGGAAATTATCTGGCAACCTACACCTGGACTGCAGGAGATAAGTGTGGAAATACATCTCAATTTACTCAGTACATAACTGTTGTAGACACAGAAGCTCCTGAAATAAAATGTCCTCAAAATATTGAAGTCAGCAGTGAGATTCCAATAGCGGTTAGCTGGCAGCAACCAAAAGCCAATGACTATTGTGATGGTCAAGTTATTACTGTTCAAATTCAAGGACCACCTCCTGGAAGTATTTTCCAGCCAGGAACCCAAACAAAAATTGTTTACTCGGCAACTGATAAATGCGGTAATGTGAGTACTTGTTCGTTTATAGTGAAGATCAGAAGCGGTGGTACACTTGAAATAGATGATCAGACAAAATTTGTCAACAACGAAACGGTAGCTCCTCAACAAGGAAAAACTGCATCCGGAAGACAAAATGCTTTGTACCAAAATGAACCAAATCCGTTTGAAAATGCTACCAACATTAGGTTTTATCTTGAAAAACCATCTTATGGTACCATTAACATTTTGGATTTGACCGGTAAGATTGTTAAAACATTTGAAGGCGAATACCCTGCAGGTGAAAACAGGGTTCAACTTGATAATTCACAACTTCCTGCAAATGGAATGTATTATTATCAACTAAGAACCAGAGATTTTAACGATACCAAAAAAATGATGTATATAAAATAATACGTTCTCATTTTTAAAAGTAATTGCCCTTTGGATTAAATTTCAAAGGGCAATTCTTTTTATGGTTTATTGATCGATTATTTTGTTCAATCTCCGTTTTCGGCTTGGTGATAAAATATACTATTATACAGTTAGTTTTTTTAGGTTCATCTTTCAACTAAATTACTCCTTGTTACCTTTTATGAAGTATTGTCTTTATGAAATTTTAGACTTTATTTTGGCGAGGCAATTTAAGTAATAATCCGTAGATGGCTCATTTCAGGTTAAGACAATTAACTCAAACCACACTTTATCTATTTCGGATTAAATATTTCGTTAACTCCTTTTCAATAATAAATTTTACTAGCGTACATTTATAATTCAATCTGAATACTATGAAAAAACCGGCTAGTCACCTCCTGTTAATGCTTTTGGTTGTGTTAAGCATTTCATGCAAAAACAAGCACAAATTAATACAGAACTCCCTGGTACTGAAAGATTACATCTCCGCCTACACCACAGGTGAAGTTTCGCGTTCTTCAGCGATCGTAATGCAGTTTACAAATGACGCGATACCAGTTAATCAGATTGGACAGGAGCTTGAGTCCGGAATATTTAGCTTTGAGCCACAGATAACTGGAACCGCAAGTTGGATTGACACCAAAACCGTTAAGTTTATTCCAAAGGATGAATTGGAGCCTGAAACGGTTTATGTTGGTACATTTAAAATGGGTAAAATATTTAAAACACTCCCTAAAGATGCCCAAGAGTTCAATTTCGATTTCAGGGTCAAGGAACAATTTGTGACAATAAGCTGTGATCCGGCAGTATATTCATATTTGGATAACAATACCTTAAATGTCGAAGGATCTTTTGAAACGAATGACCTTGCAAAATTTGATGAAGTAAAGAAATGCCTGGTGGCAAAATATCGTTCTAAGGAAGTCTCTATTACGTGGGCTTCGGATAAAGCAACAGACAAGGCATCATGCTTTAAATTTAGCGTTAATAAGCTTGAAGCACCTGAAAATAATGAAAATCTTGAATTTATTGTCAACGGTAAACCAATTGGTGCAAAAAATGCTGATAAAAAGATGGTTGTAATTCCTTCCTCGAAAGGATTTAATTTCGTTGATAAACTCGTAAAGAATGTGCCGGACCAAGTTATTAAACTCTATTTCAACACACCCATTGATACCAAACAGGATTTGGCTGGATTAGTAAGCTTTAGCAATAATGCGACGATCCCGAGTATTGATGTTGAGTCGAATGTCTTGATGATCTACCCTGAAGACAGGCTGATTGGAAGCTATACCATAAATGTTAACAAGGGGCTTAAAAATATGAGGGGAGAAATGCTCAGTGAGGATAAGTCCATTGAAATTAATTTTGAAGATTTGAAACCGGCTGTCAGACTTGAAAATAATAACATGATTCTCCCGAATGCGGATAAACTTTACCTGCCTTTTGAAGCAGTGAGTTTGAAAGCTGTTGATGTGGAAATTTTCAAAATTTACAACAACAATGTATTGCAATATCTACAAACTGAAGGAAATGACGATTACAATCTAAACAGGGTAGGTAAAATAATTTTACAAAAGAAAATTACGCTTGAAAATGAACAAGCCAGGTCAAACACACAAGGTTTTAAAAAATATAGCATTGATTTGGCCACCATCATTAAGCCGGAACCAAATGCACTATATCAGGTAAGAATTGGTTTTAAGCCTGAATATTCAACTTACAGCTGTTCAGAACCATTGGTGTCAAATTCTAAAGAGGATTTTGACCGAAATAATGACACATATTACGGGATGGGTGCAGAGTTTGATGATGGGGAATTTACTTCGATCATGAACAATTATTATGGTTATGATGGCTATTATGAAGATTATCAATGGACTGACCGCGATGATCCGTGCAAACAAGCTTACTTTAATTCGTCCAGGTTCAAATCTTGTATTTTGCTGTCCAGTAATATTGGATTGATCGCTAAATCAGGAAATGGGGGAGAAGTTATGGTAATTTCAACTGATCTCAATACAACAGCCCCTCTGTCCGGGGTGGAACTGCAGTTTTATGATTTTCAATCGCAGCTTATACAAAGTGCCAAAACCAACTCTGAAGGAATTGGAATGGCAAGTTTTAAGCGGAAACCCTTTGCGGTCATTGCAAGCTTGAACGGACAAAAATCTTATTTGAGGTTATGGGATAATGAGTCACTCAACATAAGCCAGTTCGATGTAGTGGGTGAGGATATTCAGAGGGGAATGAAGGGATTTTTGTATGGTGAAAGAGGCGTTTGGCGGCCCGGAGATTCCTTGTATTTGAATTTTATGCTGGATGCGAGAGGGAAAACAGATCTGCCTGCTGATTTACCAATTAGTTTTGAACTTTACGATCCCAAAAGTGTGCTTCAATATTCAACCATTTCAACGCAAAATATCAATCAACTGTATCCTTTGTACACTGCCACTAGGCAAGATGCCCTTACAGGCAACTGGAAAGTGGTAGTTAAG
>JAEUUM010000366.1 GCA_016787375.1 Saprospiraceae bacterium | reverse complement strand
GATTTTTGTATTTGAAGTATTGATGCAGGTAAAGGCTAACATTAATCTGGATATCATTGCCAATCTTGAGGATAAATCCTACTGGAGCGAATGTCAAAGATACATTAACGATTTGCCAAAAAATATCGTTGTGAATTTTCTGGGGCCACAACCACACAACACGATTGAAAAGGAAATTGAGAAAAGTCATTTGTTCTTTCTGCCGACAAAAGGTGAGAATTTCGGACATGCCATATTCGAGTCTCTGGCTTCCGGAAGACCGGTTTTGATCAGCGATCAGACCCCGTGGACTGGGTTGGAGGCAAAAAATGCCGGATGGGACCTTCCGCTGAACGATAAAGCTGCTTTTGTAAAAGCCATTGAACAAATGGCTCAGATGGATCAGATCACGTATGATGAAATGTGCCGGTCAGCACACAAAATGGCAGAAAACTATGTTCATTCACAAAATTTTGTGGAACAATATAAAGGATTGTTTTCCGCCTAAGGATAAGGCATATTTACACATCAGATCATATCCATTGTTCAGAACATTCAAAAAGTAAAACATAATAATTTGTGAATACAATCACTAAATTATATATATATTTGTGAATACAATCACAAATTATGATAAAAAGACTCATTTTTGATCACATACAACAGAGATTATTCAAAAACAAAGTGATTCTGTTGTTTGGACCAAGACAAGTAGGAAAAACAACTTTATTAAAGAAAATCGCGTCTGAATGTTCCGAGCCTTTTATCCTGTTGAATGGAGATGAACCCGATATTAGAGAGTTATTCAGAGATGCAAGCTCTGCAGTTCTTAAAAATCTTTTTGGATCAAATAAATTAATCCTGATAGATGAAGCACAAAGAATTGAACAAATTGGTCTGAAACTAAAACTTGCTTTTGACAATATTCCCGGCATTCAGATAATTGCAACAGGGTCGTCCTCTTTTGAATTGGCAAATATGGCCAATGAACCATTAACAGGGCGAAAATTTGAATACCATCTATATCCATTCTCCTTCGAAGAATTAGCTTCACACAATAATGAATTGGAAGAAAAGAGATTGTTGAATGAAAGGTTAATATACGGATCATATCCTGATGTTGTAAATAATCCTGATAATAAGGTTGAAATTCTAAACACACTTACCAACAGCTATCTATACAAAGACTTGTTTTTAATCGATGGAATAAAAAAGAGCGCCCTGTTTGAAAAACTTGCGAAGGCCTTGGCACTTCAACTTGGTCAGGAGGTATCCTATAATGAATTGGCACAGCTACTGGGTGTTGATAAAAATACCGTTGAAAAATATATTGATTTAATGGAGCAGGCATATATCATTCACAAGCTGCCCGCACTAAGTCGAAATGTCAGAAATGAATTAAAAAAGGGAAAGAAGATTTATTTTTATGATAATGGTATAAGAAATGCCATCATTGGGAATTTTACAAATATTGAACTTAGAACAGATAAGGGCGCACTTTGGGAAAACTACCTTATCTCTGAACGAAAGAAATTCAATGAATACCATAATAAATACGGAAGCTATTATTTCTGGAGAACATCCCAGCAACAAGAGATAGATTATATAGAAGAAATAGACGGTATCATGCATACATATGAATTTAAATGGTCACCCACAAAATCAGGCAGAATTCCTTTAACATTTTCCAATTCGTATCCTTCTAATTCATTCAAAACTATCAATACTTCAAATTATCCGGAATTCCTGAAATAGTTAAATGTGAATGGGTGTATATGCGAATAAGATATGCATCTGGAAACCAAGACAAAAAAAACTATTCTCCAAATTTATATAAATATTGGTGATTGTATTCTCCAAAATTATAGTATATTTGGGGAATAGAACAGTAAAATGATACAAAGAACCATCAAGGATAAAATTGAATCTCTTTTTTTTAAAGGAAAAGCCATTATTGTGCTTGGACCGAGACAAACTGGAAAAACTACCTTAATAACTGAGATCTTAAAAGAAAGGGAATATTTATTTTTAAATGCTGATGAAGCTATTGTCAGGACACAATTGCAAGTGCCTGATAGTTTTATATTATCACGAATAATCGGAAATCATACCATTGTATTTATTGATGAGGTTCAGAGATTGGAAGAACCTGGCTTGATTATGAAAATAATCACAGATCAATTTAAAAAAGTTCAATTATTAGTGAGTGGTTCTTCTGCATTAGAGATTAGCAATAGAATTAATGAACCACTTACAGGCAGAAAATGGGAATTCCATCTTTATCCAATCAGTTTTGAGGAGTTTGAAAATTCAGTCGGATATATTCAAGCAGAAAATCAATTGTCTCACAGACTGATATTCGGTATGTACCCGGATGTGATTAAAAGTCCTGGCAATGAAAGCATGGTGTTGCAGCAGTTGACTTCAAGTTATTTATATAAAGATCTCTTATCACTCGCCAACATCCGAAAACCTGAATTGCTGGAACGGTTGCTACAGGCATTGGCACTGCAACTTGGCAATGAAGTATCTTACAATGAACTCGCACAATTATTACAGGTTGATAAAGCGACTGTTATGACATATATCGATCTTCTCGAAAAGTCATTTATTGTTTTTCGCTTGAGGAGTTTTAGTAGAAATATTAGAAATGAAATTAAAAATAATCGTAAAATTTACTTTTGGGACAATGGAGTAAGAAACACAATTATAGCTAATTTGAATGGTATAGATTTAAGACAGGACAAGGGAGCTTTATGGGAAAATTTCCTTATGTCAGAGAGACTGAAATATTTGAGTTATCATCAGATAATTACCAATAGTTATTTTTGGCGAACTACTCAGCAACAAGAGATAGATTATATTGAAGAACGAAATGGAAAATTATTTGCTTATGAATTCAAATGGAAATCGGAGGGCAAAGAAAAAACACCCAGCTCTTTTAAAAAGACTTATCATACATCAGCAACTACGATTTCCAGAACTAATTTCCGCGATTTTATTCTACCTACATTTAATTCATAATTTCATTATCGTTGAGTAAACAAAACCTCAGAATCTTGATGTATTTTCTGCAATCAATTCTGAACTAATTGATAATTAACGGTCAACCATATTCAGGCATTGACATCGTAAATCGCAACCCGTAACTCGTAATTCAAAAGTGTTTCTCCTTGAAAAATTAATAAAAGCACTCATCACCTTGCCTGCTATATTGAGCTTTATAGTTTTGGTTGGTGGATATATATATGTCAGACAAGATAAGAAGAATGCAAAAAGAGTATTGTTTGGGGCACTGGTTTTAGGGTGGTACTTCTGCACAGACGTGGCATTGTATATGATGACACGGCCACTTATAGGGGGCTTGCATGAAATCAGGATTCAGGATCTGCCTTCTGAAGCCAATATTCTTGTTTTGGGGGGTGGTTGCAGAAACGGAGATTTTGATAATCCGGCTGAGCGGCTTTCAGACCCATCCTTAAGGCGGGCCATCGAAGGGTTTAGAATTTGGAAGCATAAACCGGATGCAAAATTGATATTCAGTGGGACAGACTGGAGTCGGGACTGTAATATTGCAGATATAGCTGCAAGAATGGTATCAGTGTGGAAAGCAGATTCAGCTAAAATCCTTCAGTTGAATCCGGCGCGTAATACTCGGGAAGAAGCTGCACTGTATTTTCAAAATTTCGGGGCTGAAAAGCCACTTATTTTGGTCAGCTCCGCCATACACCTACCGCGGGCCATAAGGAATTTCAAAAACAAAGGAATTAATGTGATACCAGCGCCAACCGATTTTCCGATGCATCATGACAAATTCAGAATTACCGATGTACTACCTGATGCTGGGAATTTTCAAAAATGCTCTGCCGTTTGGATAGAATGGATGGCGAATCTGGCAGGAAAGTAAAAAAACGGTCCAATCACTTTCATGCAGAAAAAATAAATCACAAATTTTACAAAATACTCAATGTATTGAGTATTTTTACTCAACGAATTGAGCAAATTGTAAAATGGAAAGATCACAACTCAAAATCCTTAGAAAAAGATTAGAGGATGAACCAAGGCAGTTTATCCAGGTGATATATGGTCCCCGGCAAATTGGTAAAACCACCTTAGTCAGACAGTTTATTGAAAAGACAAGCCAATTATATCATTTTGTAACCGCCGATAGCATACCAACTTCCAATAATTTTTGGATTGCCCAGCAATGGGATATTGCCAGACTTAAGTTGAGACAAAATGAAGCCAGCTCAATTGTACTGATCATTGACGAAATACAAAAAATTGTTAATTGGAGTGAGCAGGTCAAAAAGGAATGGGATACTGATACCTCCAATAAAATGTCTGTTAAGCTAGTAATTTTAGGCTCATCGAGACTATTGATCCAAAAAGGATTGACAGAGTCATTGACAGGAAGATTTGAAAGCATCTATATGGGACATTGGACCTTTTCAGAAATGAACGAAGCTTTTAATTTTAGTTCGCTGCAATATGTTTGGTTTGGTGGTTATCCGGGCAGTGCTGCATTGATTGATGATGAAGATAGGTGGAAAAAGTATATAAGGGAAGCATTTGTTGAAGCCAGTATTTCAAAAGATATTTTGATGCTAAATAGAATTGACAAACCCGCACTTTTAAAAAATCTCTTTGATACCGGAACCTTTTATTCCGGGCAAATTATGTCGTTGACTAAGATTTTAGGTCAATTAGATGATGCAGGGAATGTTACAACATTGGCAAACTATTTGAACCTGTTGGACAGTGCCGGTCTAATGAGTGGTCTGCAAAAATTCAGCCGGGGTTTAGTAAAACAAAAAGCTTCAAGTCCGAAATTTCAAATTCAGAACATGGCACTTAAATCGGCCCAATCAAGCCATAGTTTTACAGAAATTTATGACAACAAATCTGAATGGGGCAGATGGGTAGAATCAGCTGTTGGAGCACATCTTTTAAATTTCTGTAAAACTGGAATGGGTAATTTATACTATTGGCGGGAGAGAAATCTGGAAATTGATTTTGTTCTAGAATACAAATCCAGATTGATTGGACTTGAAATAAAAAGTGGTGATGGGAAAATTGATTCTTTTAAAGGAATGAAATCGTTTGATGATACTTTTCATCCGGATAAAATTTTAATTATCGGTAAAGATGGAATACCCTGGGAAGATTTTTTGAAACATAATCCATCCGACATGTTTTGAAATAATCTGATCTATTTCATTTGATAATTTATAATACTTAACATACATGTACATTTTAGGACTCAATGCTTATCATGCAGACTCATCTGCCGCTATTTTTAAGGATGGCATCATGATAGCAGCAACAGAAGAAGAAAGATTTAGAAGGGTAAAGCACTGGGCCGGATTTCCTTCTCGGGCTATTGAATTTTGCCTGAAAGAAGCGGGGATCACACTGGATGAGGTGGATCATATTGCAATAGGAAGAGACCCTAAGGCTAAGTTCTGGAAAAAAATAATGTTTGCAATTACACATCCTGAAATTGGCTTATCAACAATGAAAAGTAGGATCGTGAATGCACAACAAGTTTCATCACTTGAAGATGAATTTGCGAAGGTTTTTCCTGGTATAGATAAAGAAAAACTTAAATCAAAGATTCATCAGGTAGAGCATCACCGGGCACATTTGGCTTCTGCTTTTTTTGCCTCGCCCTTTGAAGAAGCAGCCTTGCTCTCCATTGATGGTTCGGGAGATTTTACTACCACCATGATCGGAACAGGAAGGGGCAATAAAATAGAAGTTTTAGATTCTGTTGATTTTCCACATTCGGCTGGGATATTTTATACTGCATTTACGCAATATTTGGGTTTTCCTTACTACGGTGATGAATATAAAGTGATGGGTTTGGCGCCATATGGAGCTGCAAAATATGTAGATATAGTAAAACAGGTAATCCGATTTACTGAAGATGGGCTATTCCGACTTGACCTAAGCTTTTTTAATGCAACTAAAAGTGGTGTTATCAGCTATGGCGATGACCATATTCCCAATGTGTCGAGGTTGTATTCAGATAAAATGATAGAACTTTTTGGGCCTAGTCGGAAAAAAGAGGAAGAACTTACGCAGTATCACAAAGATCTTGCGGCTTCGGTTCAGCGATGTGCAGAGGAACTGATATTTCACATTTTGAATCATCTACAAAAGAGAACGGGATTAAAAAATATATGTATTGCTGGAGGCGTGGCACAAAATTCAGTGGCTAATGGAAAAATCACAAGGA
>JAEUUM010000351.1 GCA_016787375.1 Saprospiraceae bacterium | reverse complement strand
TTGTCTTTGAGACAGGATTTTATTTTTTTGTCGTATTTAGTACAAAGTGACATTTTCCATTTTGCTAATTCTTAAATTCGTTCGATCTTGCACACTTAATTCAATGATCTTTAATAATGAACAATAAATTCTATTCGCTTTTTTGCATTATTTCACTTGTACTTACGATTTCTTCCTGCAAATCGGATAAGAAATCTGATATTCCGGCATCACCCACCACCAATAATCCGGTTTTGGATGAATTAAATGAGCGAATCAATAAGAACCCAAAAGATCACAATGCATTATACAAGAGGGCAGAAATTTACTATGAAAAGGAAGCTTATGACGAATCGATAGCAGATTTGGAAAACGCAATAAAAATTGATAGTTTACAACCAATGTATTATCATCTTCTGGCAGATAACTATCTTGATTACTTTAAGTCAAGACAAGCACTCGAAACCATGGAAAAAGTTTCGAATTTGTTTCCAAAGCGAATTGAAACACTCCTCAAATTGGCGGAATTTCAACTTATTCTGAAAAGGTATGAAGACGCACAGTTGAGTGTGCAACGTATTTTGCAGATACAACCCCAGAATGCTGAGGCCTACCTGATGGGTGGAATGATCTTTAAAGATATGGGCGATGAAGTTCGGGCTCGTGCCGGTTTACAAAAAGCCATTGAACTGGGACTGCTAAAAGATTCTGATCAAATTGATGCTTATATCAATCTGGGTCAACTCAATATAAAAAAGGACAAAAAACTGGCTGAAAAGTATTTTGATAATGCCATTAAACTTGATAGTACCAATATCAATGCTTTGCATGCAAAAGCTGATTTTTTTCAGGCTACCAACCAGCTGAATCAGGCTATTGGTTTATACCGCAAAATAATTGGAATAGATTCTGCCTACTCAAAGGCTTATTTTAATACCGGTATTCTATACATGGAAATGGATTCTTTGGATAAAGCGATCAAGAATTTTGATATTGCAACCAAGGTTGAACCTACTGAGGCGAGCTATTATCTCTACAGGGGTAAGGCAAAAGAGAAGCAAGGCAAAAAACTTGAAGCAAAACAAGATTATGAGCAAGCTTTGAAGTTTGATGCGAACTTGGAGGAAGCAAAACAAGCTTTACAGAAAATCAAATAAGTTGTTGTCTGTTTTAATTTTGGTGGAGGATTCACTTTTAACTTAATTGATTAACTTTTTTATGGAAATTGACGTTAATCTTCAAAGGCGATAGAGACTTTATATTTTTGAATCTGGAATAATACAAAATCTAAATATGTTAAACAAGATATTCGTCACAGTATTTCTTCTCTTTTCATGGGCTGTTCAATCTCAAACAATTAGCACTGAAGCTGTGCCCGTTCAAAGATATTATACAGAAAATGCCAGATCCGCTGATAAAATTAATGGCAAATTTCCTTACGATATATGGTTAAGAACTCCTCAGGGCGACTCTATATTAAGTTCTAAGGTTTTTGCGAAAGGCAAACCAGTTGTTTTGTTATTTTGGTTGACTACATGCTATCCTTGCAGAATGGAAATGGACGCCATAGCTTCAAAGTTTGTCAATTGGAAAAAAGAAACGGATTTTGAATTGTATGCAATCAGCACAGATTTTGAGCATAATTTTAATTCTATTCAAAAAAGATTTGGAGAAAAGAACTGGCCTTTTAAATTTTATTGGGATTACAACAGAGAATTCAAAGAAATATTACCAGGCGGGCTGAATGGGCTTCCACAAAGTTTCATTCTAGATAAAAATGGAGAAATAGTTCATCACAAAAGAAAATACTCAACCGGTGATGAAGATCTGCTTTACGAAGAA
>JAEUUM010000336.1 GCA_016787375.1 Saprospiraceae bacterium | reverse complement strand
AAATCTGCGATGGTTGTCGATATCAAAAAGCTACTCAAAAGATGGCAGGAATTTCTGCATACGAACCATTTGTTGTTTGATACCTTAGTCAAAGCAGATCAGTTAAAGCTAAGTGCCAATGGAATACAGTACAAAGATTGTTTTTTTAAAAATATAATCTTTGCAGATGGATATAATGGATTAAGTAAACATTATTTTGACTTTTTGCCATATAAAAATGCTAAAGGTGAAGTTTTACATATCAAACCTGACGGATATGATTTGAAGGAGATGATAAAAAGTGCAACCAATATAATTCCCGAAAATGAGCATTTGTATTGGGTTGGTTCAAATTATGAATGGGATTCCAAAGATGAGAGGCCTTCAAAAGCCGGATATGACCGAATCGTAAAAAAGTTAAATAGTTTTACCAAATTCGAATATGATGTTGTCGATCACACAGCCGGTATAAGGGCTTGCTCACTTGATCGGAGACCATACATTGGAAGACATCCGGATTTAGAGAATTTTTGGATTATGAATGGTATGGGCACAAAAGGAGTTTCGCTTGCACCATTTTTCTCTGTGCAGCTTCTTGATAACATCGAATCTGGAACTCCATTGATGGAAGAAGTAGATGTAAAACGTGTAGTGTTATAAGTATCAGTTATTCTATGGTGTTTTTTCCTTTTTAGGTAAATGCAGCATTGCGTTTAATCTGAGTTTTATTATGTCTTTTTACTTCCCAAGATTAAATTACTTTCTGTTTTTTACGAGACATTTGAGAAGATTCTGATAGCCGGAAACGATTGAAGCTGCTGCATAATTTCCTTTCAATGTTTTAACGGTCGGCTTTTAATCATCCCGCCTTTGGTGTCTTTGATGCTATTCATGACCACAAAAGCTGATGGATCGATTTTTTCGATCTCAATGTTGAGTTTGCCTAGTTCAAGTCGGGTGACAACTGTGAATACTATGTCGGTTTCTTTCGCCTCACCCTTTTTTCCATAACCTTTTTTGCCGTGATACACCGTAACACCTCTCCCGATTGTTTCGATAATCATTTGCCTGATTCGTTCGTTTTGGGGTGAAATGATTGTGACGCCAATGTACTCTTCAATACCTTCTACTATAAAATCCAGTGTTTTTGATGCAGATAAATAAGTGATCATCGAATACATTGCAGCTTCAATTGACAAAAAGTAGGCTGCTGCTGAAAAGATAAAAACATTGATAATGATGATGACATCTCCAATGGTGGTTCCTAATTTTCGACTCAAATAAATAGCCAACACTTCCGTGCCATCGATGACACTACCGCCCCTGACTGCTAGTCCTATTCCGGCCCCAAGAAAAAATCCGCCAAATACTGCTACGAGTAGATTGTCGTTTGTGACATTCGGAAATACTACTGTAGCAAGACAAAGTGAAAGCCCTCCAATTGCCAATCCGGTCTTGAGGGCAAAAATCCTCCCTAACAAACGATAGGCAAGTACAACAAAAGGGATATTTACGCAAATTATGAGAATATATAAGGGTGTTCCGGTTATTGCTGAAATAAGTAAGGATATTCCGGTAGCTCCGCCATCAATGAAATGGTTCGTTAGCAAAAAACCTTTGAACCCAAATGCGGCAGAGAAAATCCCGACGGTAATCAGAAGGATGTCCTTTAAATGTCTTTTTAGGTTTATCAGCAATTCACGATGGGCCTTGGCTAAAACATAAGCAGAATATACTTGTTTTTGGTTGTCGCCTCTTTTCTTATGTCTGAGTGTCGATTGAATGATTACTTGTGTCCAAATAGGGTTCATATATCTACGATTTTTGATAGTCATAAATATAACGCCCTTCGTTTGAAAGACAGTGCCTTTTGTAATTAGATTCTGTTTTTGAAATAATCAAATATTTATAGATAATACTAATCAGGGCTTTAACCCGGAGGAGAGTTGATCAATTGTTTCATCAACAAATCTTTTATAGTAAAAATCAAAAAAATAAAATATCTACTGATTCAGTTCTTAACAAAAGAAAAACTGCTTCTCGAAAAGATAACCAATCATCCAAAGCACCATAAATAAATCATTGTTAACTATATCTTTTCAATCGGTAGTGGTTTGGTACAGAAGAACCAATCATAACATTTCATATCAGAGTCACTTTCCATTCTCTCTTTTGCTGTGCCGCAAGAGCCTGCAGGAGGCACGATAACATCATTGCCCGGAGTCCAGTCTGCCGGTGTAGCAATGTTGTGTTTGTCGGCTGTTTGCATAGCAATGAGTGCTCTTTTTAATTCGCTAAAATTTCGGCCCATTGACAATGGGTAATAAATTATCGCTCGGATGATTCCTTTAGGATCAATGAAAAATACCGCTCTTACGGCCTTGGTGCTGCTTTCCCCGGGTTGAATCATGCCATATTTATTGGCAATTTCCATGGTAATATCTTCTATTAGAGGAAACTTAACTTCGATATTTTTCATTCCGTTAAACTCTATTTTTTCTTTAATGGTTCTCAGCCATGCAATATGACTGTATAATCCATCAATTGACAGACCTACCAATTTGCAATTGAGCTTTTCAAATTCAGGCTCCATTTTAGCGAATGTCATGAATTCGGATGTGCAGACCGGTGTGAAGTCTGCCGGATGACTGAAAAGTATTACCCATTTTCCCTGATAATCAATTGGGAAGTGAATTTCTCCTTGTGTTGTATTGGCTTTAAATTCTGGTGCCGTGTCGCCAATTCTAGGCATAGGCGTCACTTGTTTTTCAATTTGGATTTCCATTTTGTGTGTTTTAAATGTGGATAATGATTTGGTAAGACAAAGTTCTGAATTTAACAATTGAATAAATGCCACATAAGTTACATAACAAAATTTCATTTTTATGTCAGTTTTCTTGTATCGTATGCAAGTTGATTTGTTTGTGAGGTATGCGGTTTCTTGCAAATTCAGATAAAAATTATTTGTGCCATTCACTTAATACAACCTTCTGCTACTATCTTGCATCAATATTTCAAACAATCTATGATTTATGAAAAACCAAATCTCTTGCAAACCGATTATAGGCTTTTTACTTTATTTTTTTACATTTTCAAATAGTGCATTTACGCAGAATATGGATAGTCCTGACGCATACACAAAAAAATGGGAGGAGATAGACAAACTTCTTCAAGAGGATAATTTGCCAAAGTCTGCTTTGGAAAAAATCAATGAGGTTTGGGCTTATGCAATTAAGCAACAGGATGAACCACAACAGGTTAAAGCATTGATTTACTGGTCTGACGCCACTTCAAAAGTTTCAGAAAGCACCAAAGATACTCTGTTGCCTGTATGGCTAGAAAAAGTTGAAAGCGCATCTGGAGCCCAAAAAGCTGTCTTGCAGTCAATTTTGGCTGAAATGATCTGGAACTATCTTGAAAATAACCGTTGGACTATCCACGATCGAACCAATACTTCAGGATTTGAGAAGCAAGATATGGCTACATGGTCAGAAAAGGACTTTGAATCAGAGGTGACCAAACTTTATCTGACTTCCGTTGAGGATTTGTCCGTATTGAATATTCCCATTGGCAAATATTCCTCAATCATTTTACCCGGAAACAATTCATCAACCTTAAGGCCTTCGTTGTCAGATGTTCTTATCTCAAGGGCTATTGATCATTTTACAAATACCCGTGCTCAATTAAACAAACCGGTAAAGCCATTTCGTTTAACAGATCCTGCATTATTTGATGTCGCAACAAAGTTCATGGTTTATGCTTTTCCAAATCATGACACCATAAGTCCCGACTATCTTTTGGTAAATCTTATGCAGAGGTGGCTCGCTTTTCATGCCAAAGATGCAAATGTTGATGCTTTTTTGGACGCCGATTTGCGCAGACTCGACTTTGTAAATTCGAATAGTCCATTAAAACAGAAAGTAGAACTGTTCAGAGCAGCTCTAAATAATCTTATCCTGCAAAATAAAAATAATCCACTGACAGCGCGGGTTTACGCAAAATTGGTTCAAAGTTATATGAAGTCGGGTGAAGAGTGGGATGGGATATCTGAGTTGAAGAAATGGGATTTGAAGCTCGCTCACTCGCTTGCTGTCGAATGTATACAGGCTTATCCCAATGCAATGGAAATTGCAGAATGCATTGGTTTCAAAATGCAACTTGAACAAACAACTCTCGAGATTACACTGGAGGAAACTAACCAGCCTTCCAAGCCTGTATTAGCTTTCTTGAAATATGGAAATTCAAAGGCCCTGCATTTTAGAATCATAAAAAATTCTGAAAGCATACAAAAGGCAATAGCAGAGTTGAATAATTCCGGTAATATAGAGTCTGTTTTGAATTACCTCAAATCTCTTGATTTTGTTCAAAGTGGTGGCGTTGACCTCTCAGACCCGGGTGACTTTAGGAAACACTCTACTGAATTCAAAATTGACCCCCTGGTTGCCGGGGAATACATTATTTTCTTTAGTTCTGATAAAGATTTTAAAGTTGAAAATTCGGTTGCTTCTTCTTTTACTTCCTTTAAAGTAAGTGACCTTGCAATTATGATAGGAACAGAAGGCGAAACAACTGACATATTGGTAACGAACAGATCTACAGGCGCTCCATTGAAGGATATTTCGGTTAAGGTCACAGAGGTGAAGAGTATCTTTAATGGCAACAATTGGGAAATAATAAAAAAGGTATTGTTTAAGAAGCTTAAACCTGATAAAGACGGTTTTATTCGAGTCAAGCTGGGAAGGAAACAAAACGAATATGATCTCAATTATTTGATTGAAGCATCCTACAAAAAGGACAATTATCAAGTTAGCACTGGGGGAAGCTATTACCGCGAGAAGCAACCCGATAATTCGTATTTCCAAACTTATTTGTACACAGATCGCTCCATTTATCGCCCCGGTCAAACCATATATTTTAAGGGTTTGCTTGCTAAGAGAATTGGAAGAAAATCTGAGATTTCAGCCAATAATAAAGTGACTATTTCTTTTTTTAATACCAATTCTCAAAAAGTAGAAGAAAAAACGTTTACGACAAATCAATTTGGCTCTTTTGATGGAACTTTTACCGCACCCACAAGCGGAATGAAAGGTCAAATGTATCTGAATTCAGATAA
>JAEUUM010000324.1 GCA_016787375.1 Saprospiraceae bacterium | reverse complement strand
TTTGATTTTGGTCTGAAAACTTATACTGTTGTTTGATGTATTTGATCTTGTGGACCAAATTCAAAAGTCCAGTCTTTTTTGGGTCAATCAAGCTGTATAAGTGAGCAAAATTAGCTTCGTACTGCACATAACGGGTATCGGCGTTGCTTAATTTTATGGGTATTGCATCCCGTTGTGCATATAATTCCTGATCGAACAAGGTATCAGTAGAAATGCCTCCATTGTCCTGTTGAGTGTTGTAATTGGAGCCATACATCAACCAAGCCTTGTATCGATTTTGTGTCCCCTGATACCACAAACCCAATGTTAAGCCTGTATGCTTAACTTTTTGTCTTTGATAAAACCCAAGATGCGAAATGCGACTGTAGTCAAGGTGCAAGGTGAGGTTTTTTGATAATTCCCGTCCATATGTACCTCTGAACAGACCATTGTTTTGGCCTGACATTTGGGTATAAAAAACTCTGGTGTAAGGTCTTAAGCCCTTGTAAAAGATAGCCCTCTCAGTGCGCAACTGATACAGATCAAAAGCATGAAAACCCATATCGAAACCAATATCCGGTACAGCATCATACACGAGCGATTTGTGTGAACTGCCTATATTGCCAAGATTAGCATAAAACAAACCGTTTTGCCAGCAAGGATCTACTTGCTGAAAATCATCAGGGAATTCCCTAAAATTTAAGATACCGGTTGGCTGATCTGAAAAAACTTGATAGAGCGTTATCAGATTGGTATCACTTGACAATGGTAACAAAGATGGCTTCAAACGTAAGCTGTCCTGTGCATTAAGCATCAAAAACCAAACGTTTAACACCAAAATTAAAGCAAATCGCATCATTCTTTACTCCTCTCCGGTATTTGCACCCGGATTCCAGTCAAGAATCGCAGGGCTCATACCCATACTTGAGAATCCACCGTCATGGAACAAGTTTTGCATGGTAACCATACGTGTAAAATCACTGAACATAGATACGCAATAATTGGCACAATCAAGTGCAGATGCATTGCCAAGCGGTGACATCTTATCAGCATATTGGAAAAATTCAGTAAATCCCTTCACGCCGCTACCGGCAGTTGTGACGGTTGGTGACTGACTGATGGTATTGACCCTGACATGTCTTTTTACTCCATAATGATAGCCAAAACTTCTGGCGAAAGACTCAAGCAAAGCTTTTGCCTCGGCCATTTCGCTGTAATCCGGGAAGGATCGTTGTGCAGCAATATAAGTCAAGGCTAATATAGAACCCCAATCATTGACAGCATCTTTTTTGTAAAGAACTTGCATCAATTTATGAAATGATATTGCTGAAACATCAAATGATTTTTGCATCCATTCATAATTGAGATCTGTGTAATCTTTCTTCTTGCGGACATTGATAGACATGCCTATGGAATGCAAAACAAAATCAATTTTTTGCCCGCCAAATGATTCAATTGACTTGTCAACCAATTGTTCAAGGTCAGCTAATTCAGTTGCATCTGCAGGAATAACTTCCGCATTGAGTTTTTCTGCAAGTTTGTAGATTTCGCCAAAACGCATGGCGACAGGAGCATTGGTTAAGGTGATTTGAGCGCCTTCCTCAACAGCTCTTTCTGCTACCTTCCAGGCAATTGACTGTTCATCGAGTGCACCGAAAATGATGCCTTTTTTTCCTTTTAACAAGTTGTTTGACATATCGATTGTTTTTTTGATGTGTAAAAGTACAAGTTTATGTTGATATCAGGAAATTTCCATTAATTCTCGGGCATTAGCGACTGCAGCCGGTGTTGGTGGATCAGTACTCAACATAATTGCGATGTTAGTAATTCGATCTTCAATATTAAGCTCTGTAACGTAAGTTTTGGTCTGTTTTCCTTGATCAGATTTGTAAACCAGGTAATGCTTATCTGCCTTCGAAGCGATTTGAGGTGAATGGGTTATCACAATTACCTGGTGCTCATCAGAAAGCGAGCGAAGTATTTTTCCAACCTTTTGAGATACTGAACCGCTTACACCAGAGTCAATCTCGTCAAAAACCATCGTAGGCAATGGAATAGAACTTGCTACAAGAGACTGTATACTCAAAGCCAATCGGCTCAATTCGCCACCACTCGCTACAGATTTGATTTCAGCCGGTATCGAGCCCTTGTTGGCTGAAAATAAATAGCTAATTTGTTCAAAACCATGCGCACCCGGTTCGGATAATTCTGTAAAATGTACCTTAATCAAGGCATTTGGCATATTCAAGGTGTGCAGCATTTCATTGACTTTGGTTTCAAGGACTTCCGCCGCCTTTTTTCTTCCCTTGGTCAATTCGGCCCCTGATTTTCTCAGAGTATCTGACATTTGGGCAATTTCCTTCTCTAATTTTGGAATCATTTCAGACACATCACCCTCACCATGTAGCTGGTGTTCAAGGCTGAAAAGCAAGCCCATCAGTTGGTCGCTATCTTGCATTTTGTGCTTCTTCAGCAACTTATAAATTTGATCGAGTTTTGCCTGATATTGTTCAGTTTTCTCGGGATCGAACTCAGTTTTATCAGCGATTCGTTCGAGTGAAAATGAAATGTCTTCTATTTCATATTGAACTTGCTCTAAGCGCTCAGAAAGGCCGCTTATTTCAGGGTCATACTTTTGGACAGCCTGCAATAAAAAATTTACTTCGCGAAGTTGTTGAAAAATACTCCTTTCAGATTCAGTAAGGTGTTGAAATCCTGCATTCAAATTCTTTTTGATCAATTCAGCATTTTCTAGTACCGCGAGTTCAGCTTCCAAGTTGGTTTGTAATCCTTCAGATAAGTTGATCGCGGATAGTTCATCATAGAGAAACTGTTGGTATTCCTTTTCAGCTCCATGTTTATCGACAGCAGCCTTAAGTTCTTCAAGCTTTTTAAGCGCTTGATGATAGCTTTTAAAAGTGGTTTCGTATGATTTGACCTGTTCCTTCTGCCGTGCCAGAGCATCCAGTGCATTGCGCTGAAAGATTTCCTGTTGAATGCTGAGCGTATCAAATTGCTGGTGAGTGTCAATAAGTTGAGCAGAAAGATTTTGAAGCGTTTTGAGGTTTACCGGAGTGTCATTGATAAAAGCCCTTGATTTGCCGATTGAAAGGATTTCACGGCGAATAATTACCTGATTTTCATAGTCAAGATCTTCCTCTGAAAAAAAATCAGCAAGGTCGTAGTCTTTAACATCAAACTCAGCTTCGATGATGCATTTTTCACTCTGATCAAAAAACATTTTTGAATCAACACGACCACCCATAATCAAATCTAAAGCACCGAGCAAAATAGATTTACCGGCTCCGGTTTCGCCTGTAATGATGGTCAGTCCAGCATCAAAATTCAATTGAACTTCATCAATGATAGCGAAATTCTTAATATTCAGACTTTTGATCATATTACTTTTTGAGTGACACAAAGGTATAACAAACTGCTCGAATTGTGGGTGCTAAAATGAGGGTTTAATAACTAACCAATAGGGGCAATTCAGTAAAAGAATAGTAATTGAAGTTAATATCCTTCTGAATTTCGCCAATCCATTATTGCTAATTTCAACATGATTAAATTTTTAAGAATTAATTGATGAAACTTCAGAATCATTAAGTGAAGCTTGACTTTATGTCGGGTTTATAGGCTGATTTTTTAGAAGACGCTCAAAGGGCTTTACTATTTTTATTAATTCTATAACACGCTTCTAGTCAAAATAAATTTGCCGAATGTCTGATGATATTTATTTATATTTGATTTTGGAAAATTTTCATGTCGAAATTAGAATCTAAAAATAAGCAATTAAAAATAGAATGAATATCTATTTGAATATTTTATTGCTAACCAGAGAATAGGGATTGCGATTTTGTCGAGCTTAACCTCCTATGAGTCTGATAAAACTCGTGGAGTCATCAGACTCGATAAATATTGGGAATGTTCCAAAATTTCGCCGACTCAGCTTTTAAGGCTGAATTTGGGTTAAATCTGAAATAGTTTGGAAAAAATACAGATTGAGCATTTCAACAGAATATAAACTCAGAGTTTGCATAAATAAAAATTGATGAAATGTCTTACCTTCAATTCAAAAAATAAATAGTCAAACGCTAAATAACAATACGCTATGAAAAAGATAACTCTAATTGCATTGGCACTTGCAACATCTTTTGGTCTCGGATTTGCATTCAATAATTTTATGGTTAAATCTTCAAATTCTAAACCTGAATTAAAAAGAGTAACAAGCATTGGCGGGATATTTTTTAAATGTAAAGATCCAAAAAAAACGAGGGCGTGGTATCAAGAACATTTGGGCTTAAATACAAACCCTTATGGCAGTGTTTTTGAGTGGAGGCAGGCTGCTGATTCTACACAAAAAGGATTTACTCAATGGAGTCCATTTTCAGAAAAGACAAAATATTTTGAACCTTCTACTAAAGACTTTATGATCAATTACAGGGTTGCTGATCTCGAGGCATTGGTCAATGTTCTCAAAAATGAAGGTGTAACCATCTGTGATACAATTGAGACATTTAGTTATGGCAAATTTGTCCATATTATGGATCTGGAAAACAACAAAATTGAATTATGGGAACCCAATGATTTAGAATACGATAAAATCGGCGTGGAATCTGGCAGCAAAACGACCAAATAAAATGAAGTTCTTGTCTAAACGCCTTTCATTTTGTCAACATATTTCAAAGCAACTTTTTTGACAGATTGATTACTAACTCAATTATTGCTTTGTTTTTTTACTAATCATCATTGTTTAAATTGAGATTTTCAGTGCTGCTTTTGCTCAACTCATATTCTTTTTTCCAAAGCCGTAATGCAAAAAAGAACATTAAAAATATCATAAGACCATAAATCACATACAGCGGTCGTATGACAATCTCTCTGAAGGAATTGTATATTGAAACATCATAAAATTGGCAAAGATTATGAATCGTAGCCATAAAACTCGCAATAATGAGCACACGAATCAAAACATAACCGGAATGAGCCAAAAGTGTCTTTTTATTTTTGGGAGTTTTGTAAAATACTTCCAGAAACCGTCCTTTTTCATTGAAGTATATTTCTGAAACATAGTCTGTAAGTTTACTTGGCTTAGTGTTTAGTATTTTGGGTGCATATTTAAACGAATAGTAATAAAAAGCATAAATTATCAACCCCGAAACGACCATATTGGATATGATCAAACCTGTCCAGCCAACCCCAAAAAATTTATATAAAGGATTTTGTTCACCGGTTGGGTTGTCAAAAAACCAAAGACTGGTTGAATAAAAATCGCATCCTCTAGCAAAGAGAAGCAGAAATGTTAGTAAAAAGAATTTGGTTTTCATCATCAATCAGTTTAAAAGCTTGAAACAAGAGATATTTAAAATGTCCTACCTCAATATAATTACTCAATCATTTTGTTTTCGCTTAAAATAATATTGATAGCCAGCCTTACCCAAAATGATTAAAAAACCTAATCTTGTAATATACTTAAACGCATGATTGGCTGAATAATATGCGAGTAATACCCCCAAAATGATAAATAATAGTCCAAGGTTATAAATAGCCGTCTTTTTGAGAAGCAAGCCGAGTTGTTTTGCATTGTCAATACCAAGAATCGGATAAAGTTTACTTCTGTCAAAATATAGTAGGTATGCATTCATCATAAGGAAAACACCATCAATCAGAGGTGTTCCTCGCCAATTCAGTGAAATAACCACAACTAGAATGTTGGTAATCATTGGAAAAAGCATGATAGCCCCAATTGTAGAATATTTTCTGATTAGCAACAGATAGCCAATTACGAGCTCGGCAAGCGCAATAAATATCGCAAAAAATAATAAATCATATTTTGCAAGCTCTTCAAATAACCAACCTGGTCCTATCAATCCTGATGTACCATAAAACTTCCCAATACCGGATGAAAGAAAGACTATCCCCAGAATTATTCTAAATGAATCGTATATAAATCTCTTTGCTCTCATTTGTTATTATTATGTCTAAGTGTTGTCCATTAGATAAGTCAGGAATGAAAAAAGTTCGCATGAAAGTTTAATCCATGATTTTTAAAAGCACCTACACATTCATTCTGTATCTGAATTTTTAACGAAATAAATTTCCAACCAATGAAATTCAAAAGAGAACCATACTCGCTAACACAACAAATTTCTGAAACTGCATACGGTTTTCAACGAATAATCAAATAAAAAACGCGAAGACAAATACGAAATCAAATTGCAAATAAATTTTCTTAAAAAAGTCAGATTCTATTTTTCGAATTCCAAAAAAACTATAATTGCAAAAGATAATGCCGCTCTATAACGATGCTCTTCCTCTAATTCTGATTTGTTTCATGCTTACAATAGTAATAATCTGACTTTACATATTACCTTGGATCAAAGTCCACCATCCACTCAATACCAAATTTGTCTCTAAACATCCCAAAGTATGAACCCCAGGGACTTTCTGCAATTGGCATTTCTATTTGACCACCTGCTGAAAGACAATGAAATAATCGGTCAGCTTCATCTTTGCTTTCGGCACTAATTGAAATTTTACTTCTGGTTTCGTTTAGGTTGTGTGTACCTAGTGCGGCTGGTGAGTCACTACCCATTAATAAGCTATGGTTTCCGATTGGTAATGCAATGTGCATAATTTTATTTGCTTCATCTTCTGTCGCAATACTTCCTTCAAAAGTCATATCTTTAAATCGCATCACCATTGAAAAGTCGCCACCGAAAACCGATTTGTAAAAACTAAATGCTTCTTCTGCATTTCCGTTAAAATGAATGTAAGGATTAATTTTTGCCATAATTTTGTTATTTAGGAACTAAAAGTATAAATAAATTTTGTCTGTAGGATCAATGGTTATTAATTTTTGTCTTTAAAAGACTTTATTACTGCATCAATGTTCGGCATCTATGCAAAACAAGTGATGTTATGTCGTTGCTGTGAATCTAAACGTGGCTGAAATTATTTTTCACTCTCAATTTATTTCAACTCTGAATTACCAAAAACAACATGGTTAGAAATACTATTTCGCTGACATTACTCAGCAATTGAGGTGTGGCTGTTGAGTTTATTCCTTAATTATTTTCTTTAATATTTTTTCATCCACTTTAAGTATGAATAATCCGTTGGGATGATCTGTAAGGTTAATGTTGTTATTGCCCTCGGCAATTTTTGATTGTATTAAAATCCCCAAGCTGTTGTATACTTTGATATGATGATTCGTATTGTCGTTGAAATTTATTGAATAATCACCGGGTGAAGGGTTAGGATAGATCGTAAATAAATCCGGATAATTTCCTTCGGTTATTCCTGTTGTTTTTTGCCCGCACAACCATTGGCTATGATCTAAACCCGATGTACTTTGCCAAGCTTCAAATGCCGTAAAAGTTTCACTAATTGTCGCCCATTTTATTTGAGAGGCAGGAATTACATTTAGCGAATCGATTACCTTGGTAATTTTTTGAAAAAATAAAGGTCCATATTCCCGCTGATTGGTCATTATTCTTGTGATGTAAAATTTATTTCCCGGCCAAAGACCACTTTGAATGCTATCGACCTGACCTTTAATTAAATCAATAATAGCTTGTTCATCACTCAAAGAATCTAATAAAGGGGCACAACCTGTACCCATACACCACAGATTCTGTGAAGGGTTGTGTATATAAAAATTATCAGGTGAGTCTGGCTTAAAAACACCAAAATCATTCAAGTCATTGGTATGGGGAGGATAACTTCCGGCACCGGTTATTATGGAACACTGCCACGAATTACCGAAAATGTTACCAATGATAGGATTTCTGTATTGTTCCCAATCTATTGGCTGAATTTTAGGATTGGTTGTTGAATAAATACATCCACCTAAATGAGTGGAAGGGTTAGCTTCCAGAGAATCGAGCAAATACCACTGATCTGCAATGTTCCTTCCGTTCATATTTTTTGAGCGCGGATCTATTTCAATGTTATCGTTGTATGGGGGATTGGCTAATGTTTTGAATACATTTGTTGATGTTGTCGCCTGATCATGTAATGCTCCTAAAACAAAACCATCTGATGTTTGCAAATTCCATTTTACATTTTTGGCATTCACAATATTTGCCATCTTAAT
>JAEUUM010000321.1 GCA_016787375.1 Saprospiraceae bacterium | reverse complement strand
ACCTTGTTGTTTTAAAATATTTATAATCAGTTTTGGAAAGGCAAAATTACATAAGTTTTTGGTTTCTACATACTGTAATTCGGTAAGTTTGGTTTCCAGGGGTTTATGAAGTTTGAATATGCACAATCTCGCAAAAATATTCTGATGGGTCAGGATATGCTTGTAAACTGATGCAGGTTTTTCAAGAAGAAGAGCATCTGCCTCTAGCAAATAATTCGGTAAGTTGGTTATGGTCTGATCTTCGGTGTTTTCCTGAAATGGCAGCTCGTATAGGTTCTTCCAAATATCGTCTCCTTTCCTTTTTTGTATGTAAATTCCGTCATTCCAGTAAATCAGATAATAAAGGAAAAATCTATCCTTTTTGACTGGTTTTTTGAGTTTTGGTGGCAATTGTCCAACCTGATTTTTTTGAAATGCAAAACAGTTTTGATTTAGCGAACAATTGGTACATGCAGGTTTAGCCGGTGTGCATTGTGTAGCCCCAAAATCCATAATGGCTTGATTATAATCTGATGATTTGCCGAGTAAAACCAGCGAATCGGCAAGTTTTTGAATTTCAGTTTTCAAAAGCTTTTCATTGCCTTCCGGTGCGATTCCGAAATATCTCGAAAGCACTCGAACAACATTTCCATCAACGACAGCATTAGGTAGATCATATGCAAATGATGAAATTGCTGCTGCGGTGTATGCACCAATGCCGGGCAACTTTAGCATTTCGTTGTATGTTTTTGGAAACTCACCATTGTTTTCAGTGAATAAAATTTGTGCTGTCTTGTGCAAGTTTCGAGCTCTGGAGTAATATCCTAAACCTTCCCAAGCTTTCATGACTTCATCCAAACCGGAATTGGCTAATGTTTGAATGTCAGGAAATTTCTTCTTGAAATTTTCGTAATAATCCCAGCCTTGATTCACACGAGTTTGTTGCAGGATTATTTCCGAAATCCAGATCAGGTATGGATCACGGATATGCTTCCAGGGCATCGGCCTGTGATTTTGATTGTACCAAGCAAGAAGTTTTTTGAAAAAATCTGTGTGCGACGTGGTGTTGGACATAAAATAATCGAGAATAAAGTAACTATATTTTTCCGAATTTGAAATTCTGTAAAAGTAAACATTCTTGAGGAGTGAGTGGTTGCAATATGAAAGACTTTGATTTGTATAGTTCTCAATATCTTGCAAAGCTGGAATATTTTGAATGGAGAAATTATAAATATTTTTTGGCCAACTCCTATATATATGCCAATTGGGTTGAGTGTCTTTATTTACAAAAAAAATAAAATTCTGATTTGGTTATTCAGGTGAAAATATTTTGGGACCAAATAATAATGAGTACATTATGCTGTCTAAGAGTAATTAACATGTATTTTGTATCAAACACCTTTAAATTAAACAGCAATAATTTTGAAATATCCTTGTTGATTGTTATCTTTGATTATTTATAATTTATTAACTTTTAAGCATTAGACATCACCATAGCACCACAACCAATATTTATCCTAATCCATCAATAGGCTTGGTGACAATTCAAGATAACAGCACTGCAGAAATCATTAAAGTAGAAATCTTTGACATTTATAATCAACTTTTACTAAAAAATGTTCCTTCACAAACCAAATATTTAATAAATCTTGATTTAACTAAATTGTAATCTGGCGTATATTTTGTAAAAACCTACCATCCCAATAGTAATAATATTCAAAAATTAATTATTACCCAATAATGAGAAATAACTTAATCATAATTATTATAAGTTTGATATTATTAAATGTATTAGGTTGTACAAAAGATCAACCATATCCCGAACCAATACCCGGCATACCAGATTTTATGCAGTATTATTATTTTGATACTTTGCCTCTTAGTACAGCCACGAAACAAATACCCGGTTTTGGTAGCGCACCATGGATTTGCAATGCCAAAACATTAACAGCACCAAGTAACCATAAAATTTTTGCAATCGAGTTTGAAACTTGTTCTGCGCTATTCATTGAAAAATATAATTATGTAGCAGACAGAGAAAAATTGCTCATTTCAAATTTTAACCTTGAAGTTGGTGATTTTTCGGACAAATTGGGAAGTAGTTTATTTACAGGAATATCTACCCCGAAAATAGAAGTGGATTTTTTTAGGATGACCGCCGACGGGGATGTTTTAACAGGTGTATGGAAGTTATGGCCATCCATTTGGAATTCATTTGTAATCACCAAAATTAACCATGCAAAAAATACGTATAGTGGTACTTATAATTTCTATTTGTATGAAGATTATGGTGGTATTTCTGTAGCCCCCTACTCTAAACGAATCAATTTCTTAAACGGAAAGTTCACTCTACCAATACCAAAGTGAAAAAAGTTAATTGCTAAAAATAAGGTAAATAAAAAAGCCCAAATTCAGTTTGTTCATTGAATTTGGGCTTGGTTTTTAAGTTTATGTATGGCTTTTAATGAGCCATATCATAAGCAGTGGCTATTTTGTCATATTTCTTGTAGATCAGATCTTTTAGTTCTTTTCTCGCAAAAAATATTCGACTTTTAACAGTACCAAGTGGCAGATTTAGTTCATCTGCTATTTCCTGATATTTAAAGCCATCGTGGTGCATTTCAAACGGGATCTTGATCGAATCATCCAAAGAGTCAATCATAGCGTGAAGCTCTTCCATCATGATGTTGTTATCGCCTTCATTGATAACTGCGTTTTTACCGCTGTTTATGTAGAACTGATTATCAGTGCTATCCATGATGGTATTTGCTTTTACCTTTTTGCGATAGTTATTGATAAAGATGTTCTTCATGATGGTGAAAATCCATGCTTTGAAATTCGTTCCGGTGATGAACTTTTCTCTATTACTGAGTGCTCTGTATGCAGTTTCTTGATAGAGGTCTCGCGAATCTTCAAGATTTTTGGTTAAGTTGTAGGAAAATGCCTGTAAAACAGCTGTTAAAGCACTGAACTTGTTGTGAAACTCTACTGTAGACATATGTTGTGTTTTTTGTTGAACCAAAGATACTTTAATGTTAAACAAAAAACAAATTAAATATCAATAAAAATTAAACAAAATTCTATAAAATATATAACTAATTGATTATCAATAATATAAATTTCATTAAGATTTTGTTAAAAAATGATTAACTTTCAATTTATTTTGAAAGTATTAAAAATAAATGCAGCTTTTTATTTTTGGGCCTTCAAATTCAAATAAACAGATACCACCAGAAATATCAGGTTCGGAATCCAGACTCCCACGATAGAGGGCAGAGAGTCGTTTTGAGCGAAGGTTATTGAAAATCTCGACAAAAATACATACAAGGCACCCAAACCAATACCAATAGCAAGGTGCAAACCCATTCCTCCGCGAACCTTACGGGCTGCAACCGCAACGCCGATCAGTGTTAATATAAGTATGGATGCACTATCAGAGGTTCTTCGATGAAATTCAATTTCAAATGGTTTGGCTATTCCGGAACCTCGCTCGTCCTCTTGTGCTATAAATTCTAATAATTCGCCTGAGGTCAGCATTTCTTTTTGGTTTATGTATTGTACAAAATCCTGAGGTGAAAGATTTATTTTCAGATCTTTTGTGCCTGATCTGTCTATGTGTATTGTTTCCTTCAGACCGTTAAACGATCTTTCTTCAATATTCGATAACTTCCAAGTTTTGGTTTTTGGAGTCCATTCAGCACTTTTAGCTTTTAGAACATATACAAGATCTGAATTTTTAAATTTTTCCAGCCGGAAGTCGCGAGCCGTTTTATCAGATTTGTTAAAAAATCTCAAATATACTTTGGTTCCATGATCAACAAATAAATGGACATTTTCGGTTTTTCCCTTGTCGTTATTCTTATGAATATATGTATGTTCAAAATTCAGTCTCTTTTTGTTGGCAAGCGGTATCATATAATGGTTGCCAAACAAATGGATGCACGTGATTAGTGCAGCCGCAGCCATATATGAAATCTGTAATCTCTTAAAACTGATACCGGCGTTAAAAACAGATATTATTTCAGAATTATGAGCCAGTCTTGATGTGAAAAATATTACGGCTATCAATGAAATCAACGGCCAAAGCAACCAATTAATGTGCGGAATGAAATTTACATAATAATCAAATATGATTTGATGTGCTGTGCAGGCTTCATGTAAAAAGTCTTCTACCTTCTCACTAAAGTCAATCACAACAGAAATCATGGTAAACAACAAAACTGTAAAAAAGAAAGTAGAAACATACTTACTAAATATGTATTTGTCGAGAATTGAAACTTTAGATAAAAGTTTTTTCATGTTGCTACAGTCTTCTTGTAATGATCGGCAATATATGGTTTTTCCAACTTACAAATTCATCAGCCAATATCTTTTCTCTTGCTAGTTTTACCAAACTGAGGTAGAACGACAAATTTTGTAATGTTGCGAGTTGGGCACCCAGTATTTCTCCTTGTTTTAAAAGATGTCTCAAATAAGATTTTGAATGAACACGGCTGGTATGACAGGCACTCTGTTCATCTATTGGTGAATGATCTAACTCCCATTTGAGGTTTTTGATGTTAATGATCCCTTCACTTGTATATATAATGCCATGACGGGCATTTCGAGTTGGTAATACACAATCAAACATATCAATGCCCAGGCCTATACATTCGAGGATGTTATCCGGTGTACCCACACCCATGAGATATCTTGCCTTTTCGGCAGGAAGGTGACCACAAACCAAATTGGTCATTTCGTACATCATTTCATGCGGTTCTCCTACACTTAATCCACCTATGGCATAGGCTTCACTTTCTATCTCGCATACCAATTCTGACGATCTTTTCCTTAGATCAGCAAATACACCGCCCTGCACGATGGGTATCAGCGATTGCTCATATCCATATTTGGGAGAGGTATTATCAAAATGAATTTTACAACGCTTCAACCAACGGTGAGTTAGATCGAGAGACTTTTGCACATATTTATATTCACTCGGATATGGAGGACATTCATCAAAAGCCATGATGATATCTCCCCCGATTATACGTTGTATATCAATGGCATATTCAGGAGTAAAGAAATGCATCGAACCATCAATATGCGATTTGAAACGCACTCCTTCTTCTGTAATTTTGCGGTTATTGCTCAGAGAATATACCTGATAGCCTCCACTATCGGTAAGAATGGGTTTATCCCATTTATTGAATTTGTGGAGTCCGCCAATGGATTCAAGCACCTCCAGACCTGGTCTTAAATAGAGATGGTAAGTATTACCTAAAATTATTTGTGCTCCAATGTCCTGAGCTAATTCATGGGTATGCACTGCCTTCACTGTTCCTGCCGTTCCTACCGGCATAAAGATAGGTGTCTGTACCTCGCCATGTGCAGTTGAAATAACTCCTGCCCGGGCTTTGCTGTTTTTATCTGTATGAGTTTTCTTAAATAACACTTTGTTGTTTTACATAGAATTTCGGTGACTGTCGAGTTTTAGTACAATGGCCATCATAAGTGAAAAACTCATTAATGATGACCCTCCGTAACTAACAAACGGCAACGGAACACCAATAACCGGCACAAGACCAATGGTCATGCCGATGTTGATGAAAAAATGAAAGAACAATATTCCGGCGATGCCATAAATAAAATTTCTTGAAAATCCTGAACGCTGTCGCTCAGCCAATACAATTAGCCTGATCAATAACCAAATAAATAAACCGGTGAGAATCGCACTTCCTATAAATCCATGTTCTTCGCCTACGGTACAAAAAATAAAATCTGTATTCTGTTCAGGAATATAGCTGAGCTTGGTCAGAATACCATTTGAAAATCCTTTTCCTGCAAATCCTCCGGAACCAATTGCCATTTTTGACTGGAGAACATTGTACAAAGCACCTCTGGGGTCACATTTATCAGGATTTAACCAAACATTTAAGCGCTCTTGCTGATGAGGTTTTAAAATATTATTGAAAGTATAGTATGAACTGTAGCTAAATCCTATGGCTATCAAGCATGCAGTAAAGGTAAAGAATGCAAGTCGTTGTTTACGGTTTTGATAGTGTATAAAGGACAAAATAAAGATCAAAGTAGCTAACCCAATATAAACATAATTGGTAAACTGGTAAATGAAACTCAAAATGGTTGTAGCAAGCATGATGAGGATACAAAAAATTAAAAATAACT
>JAEUUM010000285.1 GCA_016787375.1 Saprospiraceae bacterium | reverse complement strand
TTATGACAAAATCGATTTTATCAACCTCATTTTCGGTTGTAAGATTTGATTTTTGAAATTCAATTGCACCACTGTTTGATGGATTGCTTCTTTGAAAATGGTAGAAATCATCCGTTATATACTCGGGAATTTTTGTGTTGTAAATGAATTGTGGGTTGTCTTTTGATGGAATAATTAAGGAGACATCATCTACAAGAATTTTTGTTGGTAGCAATAAATTTTGAGAATCAAAACTAAAATCCAAACCACTTACAGTTGGTAATTTTGACCACAAATTGCCACTGATCGTAAGTTCTTTTTGCCAGTTTCCGTTGCAAGTACCATAAGGAATTGAAACTTGCATTTCATAAGAATTCTGAACCACCGGGCTAATTGCCAGGATGTTATTTGTGAGGCGGAGATTTTTGAAATTCACAAAATTTGTGTTCAAAACCAAACCTACGAGTGATTTGGTGGTTTCTTTAGTTCCGATATGATCAATGAGGGTATTGCAGGCTAAAAAAATATTGGATAAATTGGCATAATTTGCGAAACCCGAAAATGCGTCCCACACCTCAATATTGCTGCCAAGCAAAATGTTGTTGAAGACAAAAATGCTATCTGCTTGTTTGTAATTAACAAAAGTCAATATTGGATGATCATAGTCCGTTTCACTGCAACATGACTCCAGGCTTCCGCATTGATTGCCCCAAAGAAAACATGCGTTGGTACAAGTGAGTTCATTCGCAATTGACAAACCTGCAGAAAAGCCTTTTCCGTTGTAGCAATATCGCCAGAATGTGCTGTCGATATTATAAATAAGATTGTGTGAGAAAATGGCTCGTGATGCTGAATGCGCATATATGTTTACTGAATAATTATCATAGACAATATTGTCATGGACTTTTATATACTCAGAGAGACTTGTATTTATTCCTTCTCCCCAATTGTGATAAACTTCATTTTTTCTGAAAGTGACGTGTGAGCAATTACCTGCCCTCAAACCAGAAGCCCACTGGCAAACATTATTTTTTTCATTTTCATTTCTGAGACATGTGTTGGCTATAACACTGTTTTGCACAAGGACCCTGTCATAACCAATAAAAAGAATTCCAAAATCAAGTGCACCATGAACTTGAACACTGTCAATAAATACATCTGAGTGATGTTTGATTGCGCTACCTATGCACATGATACCATGCAGAGGCGCGTTTTTGATTTTTATGTTCTTGATGCTGATTTTGCTACTTTGCAAAAATATCATTTGTGTATTAGCATTCAGGCTGTCACCATGGATTATTACGCTGCCTTCGCCCCTAATGCTGATATTTTTGTATACAAAAGTGCCATTGATATTTTTTCGCCACTGATTTTCGTTTTGAATTAAGGCATTAGACCCAACCGGATAATAATCACCCTGTAATAATACAATTTCACCATAATTTTGTCCATTATTTATGCCAGGGATTCCAAAATCAATTTTGCTTATTGCAGAAGAAAATGTTTTTTTTGGCAAAAATTTGGTTCCAGGATTACTGTCGTTCCCTGTAGGTGATACAAAAACTGATTGATTTGTAGAGGCAATTATGGGTTGATTGATCAACGGTAATTGAGCGTAAAATTGCTGAGAGGTCAATGCAATTAGAATAATAAGGCAACTTCTGATCATGAAATGTTTAGCTTTTATCGTAAAAGTAAAATAATAATGTGAGTAATATCGAATTAATTGAGGGTTAAATGAAGGAAGAAAAATAAGCAGAGATTTCACCAACTAAGAATTTAGATATGAAGAAGCGATC
>JAEUUM010000283.1 GCA_016787375.1 Saprospiraceae bacterium | reverse complement strand
AAAAGGCGAACCCGCACTCAGATGGAATTGGGACGCTCCTCTTCTCATTAGCAGTCATGATCCTTCAAGATTGTATATAGGCGCAAATAAGCTGTTCAGATCAGACAATAAAGGAGCTGAATGGAAGGCTGTCAGCGGTGATTTGTCGAGACAGGTTGATAGAAATAAATTTGAGGTAATGGGAACTGTGCAAAGTGTTGATGCTATTGCCAAAAATCAAAGTACCGATATTTATGGTCAGTTAACAAGTGTAGCAGAGTCAAGACTCGACCCGAATATCTTATATGTTGGAACCGATGATGGCTTGATTCAATATACAACTGATGGCGGAGCAAACTGGACAAAAGTTGATAAAATAACTGGTGCACCTGATCAGTCCTACGTTCATCAGGTCATTACCTCCTGGCATGATAAAAACACAGCTTATGCTTGCTTTAATCACCACAGATATGGTGACTTTAAACCATATCTTTTTAAAACTTCTGACGGTGGTAAAACCTGGAAGTCAATTGCATCAAATTTACCTGAACGAGGTAGCATTTACAGCATAGCTGAAGACCATGTTGATGCCAATTTATTATTTGTCGGCACCGAGTTTGGTATCTTTTTTACGAAAGATGGCGGTGATCATTGGATAAAATTAAATGCCGGACTTCCAACAGTCGCTGTCAGGGATATTGAAATACAAAGAAGAGAAAATGACCTTGTGTTAGCAACATTTGGGCGAGGATTTTACATTTTGGACGACTATTCTCCACTGAGGAACTTTAAACGAGAAGATTTCAATAGGTCGGCAAAGATCTTACCTGTAAAAGATGCCTGGATGTTTATTGAAAGGCTTCCGCTTGGAGTAAGAGATAAAGGACATCAGGGCAGTAATTATTTTTCAGTTCCTAATCCTACTGTTGGTGCTGTATTTACTTATTATTTGAAAGACAACATTCAAACCATTAAAGAAAAACGACAGGCAACTGAAAAAGATAAAAGATCTAAATCAGAAAAATTCTACTACCCGGAAATGGACTCGCTGTATGCAGAAGACAACCAAGTTGCCCCGTATCTAAGGTTTACAATCAAGGATGCAGCCGGCGAAGTTGTGCGGTATCTTACTGCACCTGCTAAAAAAGGGATGGCACGGATTGTGTGGAATTTTAGATTTGCAACTCCTGCTCCAACCAATCAAAGATATAGCCCGGAACCCGACCAACTCTTTGGTGCAGAGGAATTAGGGCATTTAGCTATACCAGGTACCTATTCTGTAACACTCGAAAAATTTGAAGATGGTAAGCTTACTTTATTGGATGGACCTGTAAATTTTGTATGCAAATCACTAAACAACGCGAGCATTCCAGCCCAAGACAAAAAGGAATATGCAGACTTTTGTAATAAAATAGCCAGTTTAAGAAGAGCTGTAAGCGCAGGTGGAGGCATTCTAAACGAAATGAAAGACAAGCTTTCCAACTTCAACACAGCACTAAAAGATATGCAAGGAGATAACAAGCAATTGATCAAGAACGTTTTTGAAATAAACCAAAAACTCACAAAACTTGAATACGAACTTTATGGGGACGCTACTAGAAGCAGACGCGAATTTGAAACATTACCTTCGATTGACGGCAGGGTATCCGACATTGAAGGAAGTATGTGGTCAGTAACTGCAGCTCCTACTGAAACATTCAAGAATTCCTATCAAATTGCATCTACAGATTTTGGAGTTTGGTTACAATCTCTCAAAAACATTGATTCGGAAATTAAGAAAGTAGAGCAAGAATTGGAAGTAAACAAGGCACCAAGCACACCAGGCAGGTGGCCAAAATGGTAGATAAAACAAATCAGTGATTTGTGAAAACATATAATCTGCCGGTTGAAGTAAAATTCACCGGCAGATTATTATTTAATATGATAATTAGTGTTTTATTCGGTAAGGTATTTCTTCATCGTCGTCGAAGAAGAATTTTTTAGGCACTTTCTTTTTGGGTTTGTCTAATGGGTTGATTTTTTTAATGTCATCAACTTCAAGGTCTTTCAATTTTTTTGGAGCTCCTTTTAACCCCAGTTTTCCTTTTGTCAGTTTTAAGCTTTTTGAATCTTTATCAAACGACTTATGCATGATTTAAAAAAAATTAAGAATGGTGACTTAAATATCTATATCATTGGTGACATCCAATGAATCATCCGGAATATCGTCAATATCGACATTCAGCACATCATCATCGTAGTCAAAATCATCATCTTCTACAACAGCCAGATCATCGGTATCAAGAAAATCAAGATCTTCGTCAATAGGTGCAGGGGCCTTTTTACCAGGTGTAGTTTTTTTGACTATTTTGGTAACCACCCTACTTGTTCTGATTGGAGCTTCTCTTTCAGGTTCGCGGTCTCTGTCATAC
>JAEUUM010000216.1 GCA_016787375.1 Saprospiraceae bacterium | reverse complement strand
CAACACAGCAATACAGGTTTGTTTAGGATAAAATACAAAGGTGGAAAATTTGGCGCAAGCGATTCAAATTGCACAAAACACCTTAATACAGATTTTCTCAAATCGAAAGACTGGTGATGAAAAACGACATGATAAAAGTAACTGCAGTAAGCTTTTTAAATACCAAACCATTGTTATTCGGATTGGTAATGAATAATTTACATCAAGCTATTCAACTGACACTTGAGGATCCTGCGTCTTGTGCCAGCAAGCTAAAAAACAATGAGTCGGACATAGCGTTGATTCCCGTTGCGGCTATACCTGAAATACCCGGGGCAAGGATAATATCTGACTTTTGTATCGGATCAACGGATAAGGTAATGAGTGTTTGTATATTTTCGGAGGTTCCGATTGAGGAGATAGAAACAGTGTTAATGGATTATGAATCCAGAACTTCAGTAATGCTCGCCTATGTTTTAATGAAAGAATACTGGAAAGTAAACCCACAATTGAAGCGTGCAGAACCCGGTTTTGAGAATTTGATCTCCGGAAAAACTGCGGCTGTTGTCATTGGGGACAAGGCAATGAACTTACAGGGTAAATTTAATTATGCTTATGATTTGGGTGAAATATGGAAACTTCATACAGGCCTTCCGTTTGTATTTGCCGCATGGGTAACTACAAAAGAGATTAATGATTCTTTTTTACTCAAATTTAACCAGGCTCTTGAATCTGGAATTGAACAAATTCCTTCTCTATTGTATATTTTGCCCAATCCAAATCCACAAATTGACTTGCATGCATATTTTACAAAAAATATAAGTTACACACTAGATTCGCAAAAATTAGCTGGATTGGATTTATTCTTTGAGAAGATAAAACTGTATTCGGAAGAGTTTAAAATTACATTGCAAGCTGAAACTGAACAAGGTATCCGGGTATAATAATTGAAAACAACTTGTGATTTATTCAAATATTTTAGTCCTTGAGTCTAGACTCACAGGTTTAATTACTATTTTTACTTTACTCTTAAGTTTAAGTAATTGATTTCTGTCTTGTCACAATGAAATGACTGCAAAATTTGGTATTTTATTCACATTATTATTTGTCTGCTTTCATGCAATTGCAGATGGTGACCCCACCGCTATTCTGTTCAAAGGATACACTGTTCAATGTAGATTTTTAGATTCATTAAATCAGGAATTAAATGAGAAGGGGCAAAACCAAGCCATAACTGGATTTCAAAATTTAGAGAAGTGGGCAACAAAAAAAGGTGATCAAAATCTTGTGTTCGCAATCCAATTAAACAGGTTGAACCACCAATTATTGGGTTTGGACAGTGGTGATGATTATAACAACAGAAATTTAGCGGTAATAGTGGCTTTAAGCAAGAATGGTTCAAATGAAATTAGAGCGGATGCCTTTCAATTACTTGGTGAATATTACTGGAAAACTAAAAATTATCCCCTTGCAATTGAGAATTACCTTTATGCATATAATTGTTACAAGGATCTTACATTTAACGAATACCCTCATAAATCAGATTTTTTATACACCTTGGGAGGTAAATATTACTTTTTCAGAGATTTTGATACTGCAAAGAAATATTTCCTGGAAGTGTGGACGAAAAATATCAACCCAAACCATGTAAATAACGGCATTTCAAAATTAAATACACTTGCCTTGTGTTATGGTTATCTCGAAAAATTGGATTCCTCAATCTTTTATTTCAAGGAAGCATTAAGCTTGGCAAAAAATCAAAATAATGAATTGTGGGAGGGTATAATTAGTGGTAATCTGGGGAACTCATACTTAAAACAAAATAAAACGGTTGAGGCAAAAAAATTATTCGAAAAAAATATTGAATTAAGTAAAAAACATAATGCAAAAACAGATTTGATTGTTTCGTTGAGTGGATATGGAGATCTTTTATTAAGACAGAATTTAAACAAAAAAGCGCTTGAACAAGAATTAAAAGCTTTGGATTTGATGCGAGAGTTCGGTCTCAGTACAAACTATAAAATTAAATCAAGGGTTTATCCAAATCTGGCAAAAGCACTTGCTGAAAATGGTCAATTGGAACTTGCTTACAGATATTTGGATACAGCTGTGTCCATCAAGAAGGAAGAAGACAAAGAGAGGAATTTAGTCTATATAGCCGGTGTTCAGAATAAATTAGATCTTGAAAAACATCTTGCGGCTATCAGATTAAAAGATTCCGAAGCCAAACAGCAAATGAATATTCGCAATGGAATACTAATAGGTTCAGGAATACTTTTATTATTGGTGCTTTTTATTTTGAGGAATCTAAAGGAACAAACTAAATTGAATTTCATTATTAACTCAGAAAAGCTAAAATCAGAAAGTCTTTTACTAAATATTTTGCCTTCAGAAATAGCTGAAGAACTAAAACAGAAC
>JAEUUM010000212.1 GCA_016787375.1 Saprospiraceae bacterium | reverse complement strand
AAATCTTTATGCCTGGCATGTTTTGAAAATAACAAGATTTTAAAAGTGGATGCATGTATTGAAATCAAGAAATAGGCTCAAAGCATTAGCATCATATTGAAATTAAACAACGCGAACCAAAAAATATAAAATCGTATTTTTTGATTTGAATCCTTCTGGTAATTTATAGTGCTATTCAAAAAAGCTAACTTATATTGCGTAAAAATTCACTATGGATTCAATAACGCATGTTGTGGTAGGTGCCACCGTCGGATATTTGTTGGCAGGCAAAAAATATGGTAAAAAGACCATGATCTGGGGCGCCTTAGGCGGTTCGATTCCTGACATAGATGTTGTGTCGAATTTATGGCTTGACCCAGTCACGGCATTGATGGCTCACAGAGGAATCACACATTCGATTTTATTTTTGGTGATTATTTCACCCTTTTTAGCTTGGTTAAATACCAAATTTTATAAAAGCGGGTTCCATGATAGAAGAGGTATGCGCTTTTTTATAGCCAGTTTTTTACTTGTTTTGGCATCAATAACCGGTTTGATTTTAAATTTGCTTTTATACAGTTTTGATTGGCTTTGGTTGATAATATCGTCGCCTTTAAGTATTTGGGGAGGAATTGAATTGATCAAAATTTTTAGGAATTATGTTTTTGAACCCAATCGGGAATTTAACCCAAATTTCAAAGATGTTTGGTTAGTATTTTTTGTAACCATGGTGACACATCTGTTTTTGGATTCATGCACAACTTATGGAACCGGATTATTCGAACCATTTTCTAATCAAAGAATCGCTTTAAACAACATCTCTGTTGCAGACATTTTTTTTACAATTCCAGCGAGCATTGGTATACTATTGACTTGCATTCGTCCAAGGTCGTTTTTCTTTGCCCGACTTACGCTCAGTTGGATGGTTTTGTATTTTGCATTCTCTTTTTTTAACTTCGGCAGGGTGGAAAAAGTATTTCAACAATCGCTGAATACTAAAAATATACCCGTCAAGAAAATGATGATTTCGCCTTCGATCCTGAATAACTTTTTGTGGTATGTGGTCGCTGAAAGTGATTCTACGTTTGTCTCTGCTCAATATTCTATTTTTGATAAAAAAGACCAAGCAGATAATTTTAATGTGATGCCTAAATCTTACCAGCTACTTCCGTCGGATGCAAAAAGCAAAGATCTGAATACACTTCATGCATTTTCTCAAGGGTACTATAACCTCTGTCTTGACAAGCAGGGTAATGTGCAATGGAATGATCTTCGGTTTGGTATCATGGGAGTGCAGGTAAAAGATGCCGGTGATTATGTATTTAAATTTAAGTTGAAAAATACAAATGGGTCTTGGGTGGGTCATCAGTCGCAAGAGATGAACAAAACAATAGCTGAAATTTGGCCAATATACTGGAAAAGAGTTTGGGGTATTTGAAAATTCCCAAAAATATATTGTGTTATCTGTTGAAAAAATTATCTTTGAAACTGTGGTTACTTTTCGGTGACCTGCTGATAACCAACAACTAATTTGTGGTATAAATAACTAAAGAAGCTTTCAATGAAAACTTGCAGATACATCCAAAACAAATTTTGTCGCATTTTGATGTTTGTTGTCCTTACATCAATTACATACAATTCAATTTATTCGCAGACAGCTGAAAAGAAAGCTCTGTTGGTTGCAATTGGCAAATACCCTGAAAGTGGTGGCTGGGCGAGCATTAATTCTTCAAATGATGTGAAAATAATTAAGGCTTCTCTTTTGAGCCAAGGTTTCAAAGAGGAAAATATCCTCACCTTAACAGAAGAAAATGCTACTAAGAAAAATATCCTCGAAACAATCAATACACAATGGTACAATAAACTTAAAAAATCAGATATCGCTTATTTTCAGTTTTCAGGCCATGGTCAGCAAACTGCAGATAAAGATGGTGACGAAATAGATGGTTATGACGAATGTATCGTCCCATTTGATTCTCCAAAGAAATATGTACCGGGGGTCTATGAAGGTCAGAATCTAATTACAGACGACGAAATCAGAGAATCTTTTACAAAAATCAGACAAAAGCTAGGCCCGACAGGTCACATGATTGTAATGCTGGATGCCTGTCACTCCGGAACCGGTACAAGAGGAAACCCACTTGCACGAGGAACGGCAGAGGTAATGGCCAGTGAAACCTATATCCAAAGTAATGGGCAAAAGGTTAATCAAAAGGAAAATAATAAATTGAATAAAGAAAGTAGCGTTTCTGAAAAAGGTCTGGCGCCAATGGTTTCATTTTTTGGATCAGCTCAAAATCAGTTAAACTATGAAATGACAAATGATCAGGGAGAACATTTTGGTTCACTTTCATACGCATTTTCAAAACACCTCTCCCAGCTGAAACCTAATGAATCATACCGAGGCTTATTTGAAAAAATTAAAATAGAAATGAGTAACATCGCTCCAATGCAACAACCTCAGGCTGAGGGAGATCTCGATATGGAAGTAATGAATGGAAAAGCCCTTGGCAATGCTGCTTTCTTTAGTGTGGTTAACATCTCAAGCAACAAAGAAATAACCATTAATGCCGGTTACCTTCATGGTGTTTTTGAAGGTTCTAAAATTGGTTTTTTTGCACCTGAAACCAGGGACATTTCATCTGTAAAACCAATGCTGGTTGGTGAAGTAATTAAAAGTTCGCCTTCTACTTGTAAAATTCAGCCACAGGGTGATTTTGATGATTCTGCTGTAAAAAAATCATGGGTTTATGTAACCGAAAAAAGTTTTGGAAAAATTTTGGTGCCACTTCAAATTTTAATAAAGGATACTGCTTTAATTACCAAACTTAAAACCAAACTCGCTCAATATCCCTTCGTTCAGTTAGATGGTCCTAACCCTAAGCTTATAATATCAGATGATCCGAATTCAAAACCAGGGAGCCAAACCCTTATTCTCAGGACAAGTGATGATTTCGAGTTGGCAAATATTAAAATTCAAAATGATCAAATAGATTATTTTACATTGGCAAAAAGCATTAAAAATTTCGCACAAGGTATATTTCTAAGAAAACTCGAATTGGAGGGAGTGAATCTGAATTTAAGTTTCAAATTGATGAAAGTAGTTTCTTCATCTACTGGCACCACTGTTGAGGAGTACATACCTGATGAAACAGGTGCCATAAAAATACACGTAGGAGAAACGGTTCAAGTGAGTGTAAAAAATAATGGAATAAAAGCCGCCTATTTCAACCTGATTGATATTCAACCTGATAATCAGTTTAAAGTTATTTTGCCAGGTAGCTCAAATACACCGGAAGAGATGAAAGTTTTGCCTGATCAGGAGTTATTGATAAAAGATCAGTGGAATATTGGTGAGCCTTTTGGTGCTGAAATTTTTAAACTTGTTGCATCAGATAAACCATTGGATCTAAAAAATGCTTTTGGAACAAGAGGATCTGTAAACCAAAGCCCTTTTGAAAAATTATTCTCTGAAACTTATGGTGATGAATTCTTTAAAACTCGTGGCAGTAACCCAGTAAATTTGAGTAGTTCGGATATCCATATAGTCAGCACATCATTTATCATAGTCAAATAACTTTAACTCGTCAAATAAAATCAACTTATGAAATCATTTATCACAATTTTATTAACCGCAATTGCATCCCAAATCTGGTGTCAAGATATTCACATCTACTACAATGTGCACCGAGATAGTATTTGGTATATGAAAAACGGAAAAGAAATCAGCAATCTTGAGATAAAAAAAGATAAAATGGTTTATTTTCATTTAGTCGAATTTAATAACTACCTTTATAAAGCAACTTTTGATGTCACCCAAACTTCAACTCCATACCTCAGAAGTGGGATTGATTCAAGCGGTACACATGGCGCAATGCCGTCGATGTTTTCAAGTATTTTAAAATCAAGTATGGGAAGTCTTCCATTTTTCAACATGCCTATTTTTGGTAACTTATTAAGTTCTCTGTCCGGTGTAAGCGGAGGTCAGGCAAGAGGTGGTCTGGAGGAGCTCGAGTTATGCAAAAATCAACTTACCGAAATGGAAGCTGAGAGTGCCCAAATAAATGCGATAATTGGAGCAATCAACCAAAGAAGAAAAGCATTTGCCTTATTGAATAGCGATTTTAGCTTTATCAATACTTTGTATATGAATGAATCAATAAAACCATCAAGTATCAAAGAAATGGTGTTGATGTATTTTAAAGAAGCTTTGTTGATAGAG
>JAEUUM010000155.1 GCA_016787375.1 Saprospiraceae bacterium | reverse complement strand
TTGTAAAGAAGGATAGGGTTTCATTATTGCGTTCTGATGCATTTCGTTCTTTGTTCCTTATAGTCATGGCCGCAGCCTTAATTTGGGCTTTTTTAACGAATAAACTTAAATCGACAGTTGCAATCACCGCGGTTGCCATTTTGGCAATAGGTGATATTGTCTTGGTTAATAAAAGAATATTATTCGATGAAAAATTTGAAAACCCAGTTGAACTCCTTGCCGGTCCGGCTCCAACTGAGTTGGACAAACAAGTAATGGCAGACAAAGATCCAGATTTTAGGGTTTTAGATTTAAGGTCTGGTAATCCGTTTACAAATGCAAACACATCATACTTTCACAAATCACTTGGCGGATATCATGCGGCAAAATTGATGAGGTATCAGGAATTAATAGAAAGATACCTTACTCAGCCGGGGCAACATTTAAACATTGTTGGAATGTTAAATGCCAAGTATATTTTGCAGGATACTGAAGATGGCGGAGTCGCCATACCAAACACTCAAGCCTTAGGAAATGCCTGGTTTGTAAAAAACTATAAACTTGTAGATAACGCCGATGCCGAAATGGATGCATTGGACAAGTTGGATCCGAAGGTGTTGGCTATTGTGAGAACTACAGATAAAGATAAATTAGCAAAGTGGAAGCCTGAAATTGATACATCTGCGTCAATAAAATTAAGTTCTTATCATCCGGATAATATGGTCTATGAATCACATTCGGCTACTAATCAATTGGCGGTATTTTCTGAAATTTACTATCCTGCTGAGAATGGATGGAAAATGAAGATTGATGGCAAGCCGTATGATGATTTCTTTAAAGTAAATTACTTATTGAGGGGTTTAGTTATACCGGCAGGCGACCATAAAATTGAGATGAACTTCCATCCTGCTTCATTTTATGAAGGTGAAATTATAAGCAAATCATTTTCAAGTTTATTGCTGATATTATTCCTTCTCGGGGTAATCTGGCACTTTTGGAAAGAAGGTTTGCCGGAAATAACCCACATCCAAGAAATACCTCAAGAGGAAAAGACCAAAAGGGCAACTTCTTTGGGAAAAGGAGGAAAATCTAAATCCTGATTTTTTAAATCAAGTAAAAATTACCACTGAATTCAAGCTTTGATTACAAATATCAAGGCTTGAATTCTTCGTGTAGAATTGTAACTATCCTCTCAGCAGCATGGCCATCCCATAGTTCAGGGATGTTGCCTTTTTTGTAGTTCCCATTTAATAGTTCCTTTATATTCTCTTTAACAACATCCAGATTGAGCTGGCTTATCATGGTATTGGTTCCTACTGTTACTGTAACTGGTCTTTCAGTGCTTTTTCTAAAAGTCAGGCAGGGTACTTTGAGGTAGGTTGTTTCCTCCTGGATGCCTCCGGAATCAGTGATTACCAACCAAGCATTTTTTAAAAGTTTGACAAAGGGTAGGTAGCCAAGAGGGTCGGTTATCATAATGTTTGAATTCGAAAAAATCTCTTTGTCCAGACCAAATTTTTTCAAATTGTTTTTTGTTCTGGGGTGAAGTGGGAGAATTACTTCCTTATATTCAGCAGCCAATTTTATTACAGCAATTGTATCTTTTAATCCTTGTTCAGTGTCCACATTTGAAGGCCTGTGCATCGTTATAAGAATGTAGTTATGGGCATTGAATTGATTTGAATTGAATTCTTCAGGCAATTCAATTTTATCGATATTGGGTAAATAATATGCAAGAGAGTCAATCATTGTATTCCCAACGTAATGGATCTTACTTGGGTCAACTCCCTCTTTTGAAAGATTTAGAAGTCCGTCAGGTTCTGTCACAAAAAGATAGTCTGAAATATTGTCTGTCAAAATTCGGTTAATTTCTTCTGGCATCGTCCGGTCATTTGATCTAAGACCTGCTTCAACATGTGCAACCGGAATTAACATTTTGACAGCTACAAGTGCACAAGCAATTGTAGAATTTACATCACCTACTACCAATACCAAATCAGGTTTTTCATTGATTAATATTTGTTCAAATGCCAGCATGATTTTTGCTGTTTGCTCGGTGTGCGACCCACCTCCAATTCCCAGGAAATAGTCGGGTTTAGGTAATTCGAGTTGCTGAAAAAAAATATCGCTCATTGCTGCATCGTAATGCTGACCGGTATGAACAATAAGGGATTGAATGGAAGGATATTTTTTGAAAGCCCTCTGTAAAGGAGCAACTTTCATGAAATTTGGTCTTGCACCAACTACCTGAATAATCTTCACTGGATTTATTTTAGTGGTAAAGGTATTAAACTTTTCCAAAAATCGGGGTTGTGTTTTTGCCAGGCATGCACAGCAAATGGTAGTTTTTTACCGGTTAATTCAAAAGCTTTTTCCGGTGCTATTTCAAATGCAAAGAAAACAGCCTCTTCAAGTTTTGGAATATTGAATTTTTTAAAAATATTTGGGACAATAATGCTCCAGAAGAAATCTTCATTTTTGTTAAATATCCATGAAATACTCCAGAGCTTGGATGCAATATTGAAATGGGATTCTGTTTTCCTCAAAGAAAATCCTCCATTACCAACCTTGTTGTACATCCATTTTCCCATTGGAAGAAGGTTAATTTTTTTTGTTAATGGTGGCTTTTCCAACCAAGGTGCACCGATGTAATCGTAATCTTTCTCACACCAATATTTTAGCTGGTTGTCAAATACCCATACATCAAGTTGGGTAATCAGGATGTAATCGTAAGTTAAAAATGCAGAATAGAAAACAGGGCTTAAAAGCAGTCGGTTATACCCTGTAATAGACTTGAAATATTCAGCTGGAAAACGGCATATTTTGCATCGTGGTATATATTTCAAATATTCACTACAATCCAAGTTTTCAGGGCAAATCAAAATTATCACCTCATTTTCAAATATTTTACCGGTTTGTTTCAATGACATCAATTCAGATTCATTGGGTATGGTTTTATAAACCGGTATCACTATCGCTGCATTCATCCTTCAATTTTGGCTGTTGAAAAATTCCACTACCGGCAACATTTTTGCCTTCCAATCCAGGTTCATAGCTGCATAATTTCTCAACTCAATTGGGTAGTCGGGGTGTGACTTTTGTAGTGCAATGAAGTATTTTACTATGGTTTCGATATTGATTGGTGATTCATCAGATGGGAAATTGAGTATAAAGGGGAAATTAGTTGGGAATCCTTTATCTAAATAACCCGTGATGAATGGAATGCCCCTTGCGGCAAACTCTCTTGCTTTGAGGGGTGAAGCTTCACCGTTTGCAACATTGATGCGGTGCATTCCCAAACTTGCAACGGCAAGGTGGCTGGAGGAACATATTTCATCAAGTTCTTTGCCTGTTCGGTAACCATGAAATTTCACATATTGCTCCAATCCATAAGCTTTTACAAGTTCAATATATTTTTGCAACTCGCCACCTTGACCAACAACATCAAAAATCACTTTAACTTTTTGTTCACTCTGATAATATATTTTCATCCCTTCAATAATGCGCTCATAGGCATGCCATACCCTGGGATTTCCCAATCCTAAGACGTGTAAAGAGTCCTCAACTGGAGGTACATTGATTATTGGTAATATTTTATCAACTTCAACTCCATTATCTGTTTTGATAGTCTTTATTCCAAAAATTTTATCATCAAAAGAAAAGCTCACAATTCTGGAAATGAAAAACCTGAAAAACATGGCGCAAAACTGATCAATATAATATAAAAATTTATTTTTGTTAAAGCCTTTATATTCAAAGGAATACGGATATGTTGGAACCTCCATGACAATTTTTATCCCTCTCAGTTTGTACAAAAAAAGTGAAATTATAAATAATGGATTTGTAAGAAAATGTCGAATGTAAATACCCTGATATTTTTTTTTGCCAGTCGTAAATGGAAAAAATACATACATATACCAAAGTAATCCAAGTCTTGATCCGAATTGCTGCGATTTTGTGGTTTCGGGATTTTCTATCACAAAATCTAGCTCACTAAAATACATCAGGTCAACATCCAATCCGTAAGACCTTAGAGCATTTGATTGGGCTCTAACTTTTGCATGATACCCTGCATTCTGTTTGTTACCAAAATTAATTTTTGTAATAAACAATATGTTTTGCTTATTCATGTTGCAATTATAAGTAAAGAATGGCAATGGTAGTAGTGTTTTAGCTACAAATTACAAGCATTTTGCCATTGGAGCTAGGAAGGGTAGGCTGTAAAAAAGAAACCCGGTATTTTTTATCAATACCGGGTCGCTAATTTATTTTGTTTTGATACTACATCCCAGGGCCTTAGTAGTCTCTGGGTTAGGTTTTTTACCTTTATCAATTGCTTCTATGGCTAATTCCAGGTATTTCTTTTTTACCTCTGCCGAACTTTGAGCATTATCATCGATGGCTCCAATGTATCTTACCACTTTATTTTTGTCAAGTAAGAACACATGAGGTGTTTTTGTTGCTCCATATTGTGGAAAAACTGTTTGTTTTTCATCAATCAAGTAATTGAATCCAAAGTTTTTCTCTTTTGAACGGGTTTTCATTTCTTCAAAACTATCTTCAGGAACAACTTCAGGGTCATTAGGATTGATCGCAACGACAGGATAGCCCAATTTGCTGTATTTCTTATGAAGAGCAATTATTCTGTCTTCATACATTTTGGCATACGGACAGTGGTTGCATGTGAATATTACGATATATCCTTTTGCATTTTTAATTTCAGATAATGAATGCATTTTGCCATCCACGCCTTTTAAAGAAAAATCTGCGGCTTTATCACCGATTTTATACCCATTGGGCGGGCTCACAAATGCTGTCAAAGCTATGAAAGCTGCAATACTTGACACTAACAAAAATTTTGAATAATTCTTCATGTTTTATAAGTTTGATTGAATAAATGAATTTAGTTCGTCACTATTTTTAAAAGATCCTAGATGAGCACTTTTTTTGTCATTTTTGATTAACATGGTCACTGGAATGGCACCATCCCAGTTTTTATCAATGTTTATTGCCCAATTATTAACATCTTGGTCAGCAAGTAGAACAACATCTCCGTTAAAAGGGTTTTGCTGAATGAAAGGTTTTAACGATTTGTCTATGGTATTCAAAAAATCAAGACTTATGAAAAGGAATTTTACTTTTTGGCTACTGTATTTTTTGGCAACATCATTAAAATAAGGAAGTTCCTGAACGCAAGGTTTACACCACGTTGCCCAAAAGTTTACTACTAGCAAGGTATCTTTTAAATGAAAATACTTCTCGTCAAGCTGATCAAAAGCTGTTATTACGTCTGGTGTCTTGATATTTGTTATTTGATCATTTGCAGGATTGTTCTCCTTTTTGTCAGGGGCGTTGTTACAGCTGATTGTGAACAGCAAAAATACTACAGATATAAAGGTGATTAATTTCATTTCTTGAGAACGATTTTTTGTGCTATTAATTATTAAGTCAATGAAAATTCGAAGCCTAATTTTTCAAGTTCTGTTAAAAAATTTGTGTCAACATTTACTTTCCTTTCAGTGGAAAGTAATTGAAGCGTAATGTTTTCCAATGGATCGTACAAATTGAATTTAAGTCTGTGTTTCCCTGTTTTTTTTGAAAATACCTTTTCCAATTGATTGATTTTAAGTTGATCTATGCCTGAAATGGGTAATTTAATTGTTAAAGATTCTGTAAAATTCGAAGCAACATCAGAAAGCATGGATGCACTGGTAACATTGAAAATCATACCATCATTGTTGTAGCGTGGTTTCCAGAGTCCTTCAACATAAATCACGTTGCCATGCTTAAATAAATGCCCAAATTTTTGATAATCTTCTCTAAAAAGTGTTATATCAAAAGAACCAGTATAATCCTGAATGGTAAAGCTTCCCATTGGATTCCCTTTTTTATCAACTCTACTGTTGGAAGAGGTTACAATCGCAGCAACTTTAATTTTAGAGGCTCTGAAATTTTCGATATTTGCCAATGAACAATTTGTAAAGCTATTAACCTCAGCTTTGTAATCATCCAAAGGATGCCCACTGAGGTAAATTCCGGTCATTTCACGCTCTTTTTCCAACTTTTCAATTAACGGCCAGGGATCAGCTTTAGGAATTTCCGGTTTTACTAAATAGGAGTCACCAATATCACCAAACAATGAAATCGCTGCAGATTGCGTTTGTTCTTTATATGTGTTACCATATTTTAGAACGGCTTCAATAAATGATTCGTATTTGCCACTTGGTGCAAAGTATTGCGCCCTGTCAATATCTGAGAAACAATCAAGTCCGCCGCCTAATATCAAACTCTCCAAACATTTTTTATTAATTGTTCTCAAGTTTAATCTTTCAACTAAGTCAAACACGCTTTTAAAGGGTCCTCTCGCTGCTTTTTCCCTCAGTATTTCTTCAACCGGACCTTCGCCAACTCCTTTCAATGCAGTAAGACCAAACCGAATTTGCCCGGCTGCATTTACGGTGAAATCATTTTTACTTTCATTTATATCTGGCCCTAAAACCTTTAAACCCATCCTTTTGCATTCTCTGAGGAAAAAATAGATGGTTTCTAGGTTGTTTTTGTTGTGTGTCAAAACGGATGCCATGAATTCGGCGGGATAATGTGCTTTTAGGTAGGCAGTTTGGTATGCTACAACGGAGTAAGCGGCTGCATGCGATCTGTTAAAACCATACGAAGCAAATTTTTCCATGATGTCGAATATTTCACCTGATTTCTCTACAGGAACACCTTTTTTTAATGCGCCTTCAATAAATTCCTCACGGTTTTTTTGCATTTCTTCGACCTTCTTCTTACCCATGGCTCTTCGAAGAGAATCTGCTTTACCCAGACTAAAATCAGCCATGATTCTGGCGGCCTCCATAATTTGTTCCTGATAGACCATGATGCCATTGGTGGGTGCCAACATTTCTTCCAGCCATTCATGCGGGTATTCCGTTTTTTCACGCCCATGCTTCCTGTTTATGAATTGAGGAATATAATCCATGGGACCGGGACGATATAATGCGTTCATGGCAATCAGGTCTTCCATGCTGGTTGGTTTCAAATCTTTCAGGTACTTTTGCATAC
>JAEUUM010000152.1 GCA_016787375.1 Saprospiraceae bacterium | reverse complement strand
TTCTTCTTTGCGACAGGATGTGCAATAAAAAAATAATATAATCAGGGAAACAACCCCGTACAGGACTTTAAAAATTCTTTGAATCATACAATAAATTAGATGATAAAGGTACGTCAGAAGTTGTGGTTTTGTTGTATTCATGTGTCTATTTCAGCAATCGGGATTACTCAAAACCTTGTCCAGAATCAGTCTGATAACAAATATTAAAACACCTTAAACAGTAAAAACTTAAGCAAAATTTAAATATTTTACAGCCTGAAAGCCATCAGCATGATTAAGGACTTCAAACCTGTGCAATTTATTTTACCGCCCTCATCCAACAATTAATCGGGTATTTCGTTATTTTAATTCAAGTAAACCAAAGCTTGAAAGTACATTCAACTGATATGAAAAAGAAATTCACACGCCCCCTAATACTTATGAGCTTTGTTGCTTTTTTCAGTATAGCAGCAATCGAATCCCCATTCGTAGCGGGAAACTACTTCGAAATCACAAAAAACATTGAAATTTTTGTGAATGTTTTCAAGGAACTCAACACCCAATACGTTGACGAAATAGACCCCGGCAAATTGATGAAAACGGGCATTGATGCCATTATGAAGTCATTAGACCCATACACCAATTATTTTTCAGAATCACAAGTTGAGGGCTTTAGATATGTAACAGAAGGCAAATACAATGGAATTGGTGTAAATTTCAGGATAAGAGATCAATACATCATGATTACTGCCCCAATGGAAGGAAGCCCTGCTCAAAAAGCCGGCCTTAAAGCAGGTGATCTCATTTTAGAAGTCGATGGTAAATCGGCGAAGGGCAAAAATGAAGAGGAACTTAACTCCATTCTGCAAGGCTTTCCCGGATCAGAGGTTAAACTTAAAATCTCAAGACCAGGCACGGGCGAAATGCTTGTTGGCGTCAAAAGAGATGAAGTTAACACCAAAAATGTCCCACATTACGAATTGATAACTCCAGATATAGGGTACATTGCTCTTACAACTTTCACAAAAAATGCAGGGAATAATATTCTTGACGCACTTAAGGATCTTAAATCTGACAACCCGAATATGAAGGGTCTAATTTTGGATCTACGTGATAATGGCGGTGGATTACTAAACGAAGCGGTGAATATATGTAATATTTTTGTGCCAAAAGGCGAAGAGATCGTCTCAACAAGAGGCAAAGTTAAAGATCGTGATCAAACTTACCGTACATTGTCAAATTCTAGCGATGAAAAAATTCCAGTCGTTGTCTTGGTCAACAAATATTCTGCATCAGCATCCGAAATTGTATCCGGTGCATTGCAAGACCTTGACAGAGCTGTTATCATGGGTCAGCTAACATACGGAAAAGGTTTGGTTCAAAATTTTCGTGAAATTGGCTATAATGCCAGAATCAAAGTTACAACTGCAAAATACTACATCCCGAGCGGCAGGTGTATACAGGCTGTTTCATACCAAAATGGTGAACCGGTTGCAATTGCAGATTCATTAAAAGCTACATTTAAAACCAAAAACGGGCGTAAAGTTAAAGATGGTGGAGGAGTCCAGCCAGATGTTGAAGTGAAACTTTCTGATAAAACTGAATTATTGAAAGCACTCGATGATAAATTAATGATTTTTGATTACGCAACAGAATACGTAAACAAACATCCCACTCCAATTGATGTGAATACCTTTAGCTTCAATGACTGGGAAGGATTTTTAAAATTCCTGAAAGACAAAAATTTCACATACGAATCAAAAGCTGAGGGTTTACTCACAAAAATGAAGGAAGAAGCAGAAAAAGCAAAGCTCATGAGCTCAATTCAAAGCGAATATCAAAATTTGAAAAATAAAATCGAAGCCGAAAAGCAAAAAGATCTTTCAACCAACAAAGACAGAATTATGGGTTTGATTAGTGGCGAAATTGCTTCCAGATACTTTTATGAAAAAGGGAGGGTTCAAGTCAGGCTTAAAAATGATATTGAGGTCACCCAAGCCATCAATTTGCTAAACGATCAGAGCAAGTACAATAAAATTTTAAAATAAGCTTCACCAATTTTTGGTTAAATTTCAATTAATGTTCATCAAGCAGTGATACTTCTTCTGAGGTTTTTCGTTTTAAAATAAAAAAACATGAAATCATCATTTCTTCACATAGCTGCGTTTCTGATTTCATTATTGGTATTAGCTTGCTCTCCGGCACAAATCCAAAAAGCAATGGATGCGGCAAATTCTATGCAGAATGCAAGCAAAAATGAAACAGGTGATGCGTTGAAACAAGCACTACAAATTGGAATTGGAAATGGTGCAAGCCAACTTTCTCAACCAAACGGCTATCTCAACAGTGCCTATAAAATTTTGTTGCCAAATGATGTAGCCAAAATTGCTAACAAACTAAAGGTAATTCCTGGTTTTAATAATGTTGAAGTTGCCCTTATTGAAAAATTTAACCATGCAGCCGAAGATGCGGCAAAAAGCGCAAAACCAATATTTGTTGATGCTATTAAAGCCATGACCATTCAGGATGCGGTGGGGATACTTATGGGCAGCTCTGATGCTGCTACCAGATATTTAGAAAACAGCACAAGAAGCAAACTTTATAATCAGTTTAATCCAATTGTCGTACAATCTTTAAATAAATTCGGAGCTTTAGACTATTACAAACAAGTAGTTGACAAATACAACAGTATTCCTTTGGTGGACAAACTCAATCCTCGTATTGATGATTTTGTAACCAACAAAGCCCTTGATGGACTCTTCGGAATGGTTCAACACGAAGAATTACAAATCAGAAAAGACCCGGCAAAAAGGGTTACTGATTTACTAAGAAGGGTGTTTGCTAAACAGGATAGGTAGATTTATATTAAACACCGCAGAGCTACGTAGCACCAGAATCGTTGTACTGCTGAATCGCGGAATTGCTGAATCGAAGATTCTGTCATCCATATTCAGACATTGACAATTGACATCGTAATTCGTAATTCGTAATTCGTAATTCGTAAACTACAATTACCACATCTAATCAAAGTCCTCCATGCTTTCTGTTATGTGTTGTACAATTCGCCATTGATTAAAAAATACTTTTGCTATTACTTTTAGTGAAGTGTAAACCGGAACTGCTATAAGCATTGCGAGAACACCACCGGTTTTACCAGCAATCATGATGACCAAAAAAATCTCCAGTGGATGCGCTTTTACACTTTTTGAGTAAACAAATGGTTGCACCAAAAAATTATCAATCAACTGCATGGCACCAAAAGTTGCTAAAACCTTAATAATCATCGGAGTAATCTGTTCATAAAAATTCAATTCCAGATTTGACGAAATGGTGATCATCACTCCGAATAACATGGCAATAACAATACCCAGGTATGGTATTACATTCATCAAGGCACCAAAAAATGCTATCAAGAGTGCATTTTTTATTCCCAAAACAGTTAATCCGATTGTTAACAAAACAGTTAGAATGGTCACTTGAGTTGCAATACCTGTGAAGTAGCTTCGCAACATGGCAGAAATATTATGAATTGCTTTAAGGACATGTGATTCATATTTTTCCGGGACAATTGATTTCAAAAAATTATCGAACGCATTTTGTTCTTTCAGGAAAAAAAACAAAATAAACATAACGGAAGTGACCGTAATTAAAACATTGCCGGCGGCACCCAATGCAGAAGAGAAAAACACGCCAATTTTAGCAGGTTCAAGAAGGTTTTTGATATTTTCTAATATTTGATGATCAATATCAATACCCGGGTCAAGTAATTTGTAACTAACCAGCCAATTTTTGAATTCATTTAATGGAATATGTAGCGTCTCATTCAAAACACCAATATCAACTTTTGACAAATTGTTAGCCTGGGCAATAACAAGAGGCACAAATAACCAAAACACCAATGTAATAGCTAACAAAAAAATAAGCAAAGTCAGCATCGCAAGCAAACCATTACCAGGCGTAAATTTCTTAAAAGTTAACAGCTTCCTTAATCCGTTTAGAATTGGCCTGCCAACCAACGAAAGTACCCATGCAATCAGAATATAACTTACTATATCGCTGAGTCTATAAACCAAAAAGAGAGCAACAACAACACTCACAAAAACAATAATAGATCTGGCATTTAGTTTCATGATTTTTGGCCTTTTGAGTACGATTATTAAAGTTCGTGTTTTAGGATTTCTGAGAAATGAAAGACATCTTTAAAAGAATTGTACAAGGGTGTAGGTGCAATCCTTATAACATCCGGTTCTCGCCAATCTGCAATCACTCCGGCATTTGTGATCTTCTCAAACAATGATTTGTCCGAACCTAAAACCCGAAGTGACAATTGACAACCTCTTTGATCAGGATCACTTGGTGTTATCAATAAGATATTTTCTGATTGAATTTCATTTATCAAAAATTCTGTGTAGGCAGTAAGTTTTCTGGATTTGGCTGTTAGCTTGTCCATACTTGCTTCATCAAATATATCCAGGGAAGCCATGATTGCCGCCATTGATAAAATAGGCGGATTTGATAATTGCCACCCCTCGGCACCTGGTATTGGATGAAACTCCGGCCCCATTTGGAATCGTGTCGCTTTGTCCTGACCCCACCAGCCTGCAAATCTTGGACCTGTAAATTTTTCACCATGCCTCTCATGAACAAAACAACCTGATAAACTTCCGGGACCTGAATTCAGGTATTTATATGAACACCAAATTGCAAAATCACATCCAACGTCATGCAGATCCATTTTGATATTACCGGCTGCATGTGCAAGATCAAAACCTACCTTGATACCTTTATCATGGGCAAGTTTAGTCATAGATTTCATTGGATACAACTGTCCTGTGTAGTAATTGACGCCCCCAATCATCACCAACGCAATCGAATCTCCGTGTTCTTCGATGATCTCTTGATATTGCTCAATCCCAACGATATCTGTGCCTGGCTTGGGTTGCATTTGAATTAATGCTGTTTCAGGATCATATCCGTGAAATTCAATTTGAGATTTTACAGCATAAATGTCAGAAGGGAAAGGGCTGTATTCTATTAGGATTTTAAATCGGTCTTTGGTTGGCTTGTAAAATGATACCATCATAAAATGCAGATTTGCAGTCAATGAGTTCATAACCACGACCTCTGAGGGAAGGGCCCCAACAACTCGTGCCATTTTATCAGTCAAAAACTCATGGTAAGGCATCCACGGATGTTTTGCGTGAAGGTGACCCTCAACACCAAGATTTTTCCAGTCTTCTAATTCCTGATTGATGTAATCCCTGGTTGACTTTGGTTGCAACCCAAGTGAATTTCCGCACAAATAAATTAGCTCATTGCCATCTTTGTCTTTTGGGATATAAAACTTTGTTCTGAAATTTGAAAGCTCATCTTGTTGATCTAATTCATTTGCGAAAACCAGTGAATTCTTAAAGTCAGTCATTTTTTTGTTGCTTATTTATAGTCATTAATTTCAAGGTTCAACCATTCGAAAGCTGTTTTATACAATAGCCATTCAACTGTTTCCTGATCATATCCCATAGATTCGATCAATTTACCCGGTAACAATTCGCCCAAAGGAAAAGGATAATCGCTCCCCATGGCAATTCGGTTTGCACCAAACATTTCTAAGTTATAATGGAGAGCTCTTGGATCATGTACCAAAGAATCAAGGTAAAATTTACCAAGATAAGCTCGTGGATTTACTTTATTGTCAACTGCCACAAGATCAGGCCGTACATTAAAGCCATGCTCAATTCGCCCAATTGTAGCTGGAAATGACCCACCTCCATGTGCAAAAGCAACACGAAGCTTGGGAAATTTTTCAAAAATACCGCCAAAAATCATCGAACAAATTGCCAAAGATGTTTCGGCAGGCATTCCGACCAACCATGGAAGCCAATATTTTGTCATTTTGTTGCTTCCCATCATTTCCCAGGGGTGCACAAATAGAGCAACGCCCCTTTTTTCAGCTTCTTCATAAAATTCGTGAAGATTTTCGTTATCAAGATTCCAATCATTTATATGTGAACCTATCTCAATACCGGCCATTCCCAATTCTTCTGTACACCTAATCATTTCACGGATAGCAAGTTGGGGGTCTTGAAGCGGAACCGTACCGAGTCCAATAAATCTTTTTAGATGGAGCCTGACCGAGTTAGCAATGTGATCATTAAAAAAACGACTAGTGTCCAATGCATCTTGGGCTTTTGCCCAATAATGAAAGAGCACCGGGATGGTAGATAAAACTTGAACATCGACACCTTGGGCATCGCTTTCAATCACCCTCTGATTAACATCCCAGCAGTTGTGCCCGATTTCACGAAAAAACTTTTCCCCCATCATCATCTTGGCCTTACAAGGTGCATGATGGTGCAATTCTATAAATCCGGAATAACCAAATCTTTCCACCCAATTCGGAATTCTCTCAGGTAAGATGTGCGTATGAATATCAACTTTAAACATTTTTCCTTCCATATCCGACAAATATAATTAATAGTCTTTAAAAGAATAAAGTTGAAACGAGAAAACAAAAACGATGGGCATATAAGCTTGTATTCGATTTTTTAGTCGATAAAATATAACTGTTTGTCGATAAATTACATTACATACATCTGTATTAAGCAAAGTTCTTATTTTTTTATAGTTCTATGTATTGCATAATACCTTGTTTAATATTATCTTTGCATCATGAAATTTAATCACTTAAAAAATATTCACCTTGGAAAATGCACAATCACAAATGCGGAAGGGGGTTTTGGAGCTGGTAATACTGGCAATCCTATCCAGAGAGCCTGCATACCCTTCAGACATCATCAACCGGTTGAAAGAAACTCAGCTGATCGTGGTGGAAGGTACGCTTTACCCTTTACTCACCAGATTAAAAAATTCAGGTCATCTGGATTATACCTGGCAGGAATCATCATCGGGGCCCCCGAGAAAGTACTATGCACTAACAGAAAAAGGAAAAGAATTTTACACTACACTAACAGAATCCTGGAGCCAGTTGGTTCAATCAGTTAATCAAACCATACAAAATCAAACCAAATCATGAATAAAACAATCCATATAAATTTAGGTGGCTTTGCATTAATAATCGATGAAGACGCCTATTCAAAACTTGATTACTATTTAACTGCTATTCATAACCATTTTAAAAATTCGGAAGGTTACGAAGAAATAACCAATGATATAGAGACCCGAATGGGTGAACTATTTCATGAAAACCTTGGTGGCAGATCTATTATTAACGCTGCTGATGTAGACTTTGCTATTCAAACCATGGGATCATTGGAGGACTTTGGTGCGAATCCTGAGTCAGAAAAATCAAAATCTTCTACAACTCAAGGTAATCCTTTCAAATCCGGTAAAAGAATCTTCCGTGATCCGGAGGACAAAATACTAGGTGGTGTTTGCTCAGGATTGTCGTCTTACTTTGGTATCAACGATCCAATTTGGCTAAGAATTATCTTTTTGCTGTTATTTTTTGCTGCGGGAACAGGTTTTCTTTTTTATCTTATAATGTGGATCATCATACCAAAAGCACAATCTACAGCAGATAGGCTTGCCATGAAAGGAGCTCCTATCAACATTAATAGCATCGCAAAAGAAGTTGAGGAGAGCATCAATAATTTAGGGCACAAAATCAATGAATTCGGTCATGAGTTGGGTGGGCAAAAAAAAAATAAATTTACATCAAACGATTCAAGACCATTCTCCGGAATAACAAACATTTTAAATGAGTTGGTTGATGCCATTAAATATATCGTTCCCAAAGTGTTCAAGGCATTTTTTATCATTATAGGAATCATATGCATGATAGCAATTGCAGCTGCCGGTATCGGCCTCATTACGTCAGGAGTTGTTTTGCATGATTATACCGATATTTTCTTTGGACCTGAAATATGGGCTAAGCATTGGTTTCTCGTTGTAAGTTCATTTTTGCTCTTCTTGTTACCTGCAATTATATTGATAATCATAGCAATAAAAGCTTTCTTTAGAGTTCAAACACCAAAGGGTTTATTAAGAGGTATTGGAATATTCTGGGTAATTTGTCTTTTCGGCGCATTGTCCGCAGGATTAAGTTTTGCAAGTTCATTTCGAAACCCGGTTGAAATAAGTAAAAGCAAAGAATTTTTCTCTTCTTCAAACCCTGACACCTTAATAATTGACACAAATGAGGCTGAAGGATTTTCAGACTTTGAATTTGATGAGGTTACACTTGGTTTTTTAAGGAAGAAAAATGATAAATTTTATTCAAATGACATCAGAATAAAAGTAATAAAATCCGAAGACCAAACCATTTCATGGAAAGTAGATAACCTATCAAACGGATCAAGCCGACAAGAAGCCGAATCACTTGCCAAGGCAATATCCTACCCTATCAGACAGGATGGTAAGAGAATAATATTCCCAAAATATTTTGAAATTGAAAAAGGGAAACTTTGGAGAAATCAAAAGATCAGAGTCATTGTCTATGTCCCTGAAGGTAAGTATTGCAAAATAACTTCAAGAGCTGAACCTTATGTTACCAGAATGGAAAAAGATCCGGATGAAGATGATTACTATGAATATTCAGGTACTGTCTGGAAAATGGGTAGTGAAGGTTTTATTAATACTAAAATGAAAAAGCAAGAGGAAAAAGAGGTTTCAGAAGAATCCCCAAAAGATACATTATAAATTTAGAATTTTGCTCATTTTTGAAGGTCATCCACTTTGGATGGCCTTTTTAGTTTAACCAAATATTATTGACTTAAACCCAATTCAAGGAATATTCGTTTAGTAAATAATTGATCAAGTGAACAAATACTAAAATTAAACCAAAGTCTATGAATAATATTATTTGTAGACTCCTGCTCAAAAGTAAACCAAATACCGAAGATTTAAAATGAATCAAATACTCATTAAACTTCATTGTAAATAAAACACAAAAAACGACATCTTTGCATCCTGAAAAACAACATGTGAAAAATTTTGAATTAAAAAACAACCCAAAACTAAGATCAATTTTGCCGGAATACCCGGGAAATACTTTCTATAAAGGTCGATTTAAAAGTGACGAACCAAGGGTTATGCCTTCATGGAAAACATTTTTCAAATGGACATTCACTATCAATCCTCAACGCAAAGAAAAAAGACGTGAAAAGTTTGCATTAGAAGTTATCCAAAACGATAAATTTTTTACTGAATCTCATGATCAAATGTTGTGGTTGGGGCACGCAAGTTTTTTAATAAAATTGAAAGGACAAAATATTATAACCGATCCTTGCCTTCGAAACCTTCCATTTACAAAAAGAAAAGTAGGTCTCCCATTTAAAATTGACCAGATAAAAAACCTAGATTACATTTTGCTTTCTCACACACACAGGGACCATCTAGATTTACCCACTTTAAAAAAATTGATTCACAACAATCCTAACGTTAGAATTTTAGCTGGGTTGGAAACCTCAAAATTACTTCCCAAACCATGGAGAACTTATACGGAGGAGGCCGGGTGGTATCAAATCTTCAGTGAAACGGGATCAATTCAAATAACATATTTACCGGCCCAACACTGGAATCGCAGATTTCTTACTGATCTTGACAAGCAATTATGGGGTAGCTTTTTAATTGAATCCGATAAAAAAAGAATCTATTTCGCCGGAGACACAGCATTTGGAAATCATTTTGACAAAATAAGGTTCCTCACCAAAAGTATTGATCATTGTATTCTGCCTATCGGTTCTTATAAACCTGAGTTTATGATGAAAGGACTTCATATAAATCCGAATGAAGCGATTTTGGCATTTAAAATACTTGGTGGTAAAAACTTTATCCCAATGCATTATGGCACATACGATCTTTCAGATGAACCATTAGGAGAACCTTTAAGACTGATCCAGGACTCAAAATCAAGGGAAGTTTTTAATGGAAAATTTCACCCATTAGCAATAGGCGAATCATATTTGCTCTAGATCTTCCATTTTCCGGCAAAATCTAGTAAGAGATACAATTTTAAACGGATAGCTTTTCAGCGGGAAAAAACTTACTTTTGCGTATTATGCCCCAAAAGATTATTGATGTTATCATTCCAGCTTATAATGAAGAACGTTCAATTGCCAACGTAGTAAATGATATTCCAAAAAATCTTGTTCGAAAAATCATTGTTTGCAACAACAACAGTTCTGATAATACAAAAAATGTTGCATTGCAAGCTGGAGCAATTGTAGTAGACCAAGCCCTTCCCGGATACGGAAATGCATGTTTGAAAGGCTTGGAGTATCTTGCCGGTTTACCATCTGAGCTCGCACCCGATATTGTGGTTTTCATTGATGGAGACTATTCTGATTACCCGCATGAAATGTTTGACCTCGTGAAGCCGATACTAGAAGATGATATTGACTTGGTTATTGGGTCAAGAGCTCTTGGGAAAAAAGAAAAACACTCTATGACCGGACCACAGATATTCGGTAACTGGTTAGCAACCAATCTTATAAGGCTAATTTACAAACATAATTTCACTGATCTGGGACCATTTAGGGCTATTAAATATAACTCCTTGTTGATGCTCAAAATGGCAGATAAAAACTTTGGGTGGACTGTGGAAATGCAAGTTAAGGCTGCTAAGCTCAAACTAAAAACTACAGAGGTAGCTGTGAATTACCGCAAGAGGATTGGTGTATCAAAAGTTTCAGGCACCATAAAAGGGTCTATCTCAGCAGGATATAAAATACTCTTGACCATTTTTAAATTGTGGTTTAAATCATAGGATTATGCAAATTTTAGCTAATTCAATACTAATCTCCTATGTGATATGTATTTCACTTATATCAGTATATTGCTCAATTCAATTGTACTTTTTATTTCTATACAACCGCAACCATAAAACGCAACGCGAACATATTACCACCCTTGATCTAAGCTCACATAACTTACCGTTCGTTACAATTCAACTCCCAATCTTTAACGAACAATATGTAGTAGTACGATTGATTGACCAAATCGTAAAAATAAATTATCCAAAAGAAAAACTTCAGATACAAGTACTGGATGATTCGACAGATAGCACCCTTGACATTACAAAGAGCAAAGTAGAATACTACAAAAACCTTGGATTCGACATAGAATTGATACATCGTGTAGATAGAACAGGATATAAAGCAGGTGCATTAAAAAATGGCTTGCTTTACTCAAAAGGCGAATTCATAGCTATTTTTGATGCTGATTTTTTGCCTGATGAGAGTTTTCTAATCAAATGCCTCCCATATTTTGATGACCCAAAAACCGGAGTCGTTCAAACTCGTTGGGAGCATATCAACCAAAATTACAATCTCTTAACACGACTTCAGGCTGTACAACTAAATGTTCATTTCACAATCGAACAAACCGCTAGAATGGAAGGGCAATATTTTCTGCAATTCAATGGCACGGCCGGAATATGGAGAAAAACCGCCATACTAGATGCAGGAGGTTGGCAAACAGATACACTCACCGAGGACCTTGATCTAAGTATCAGAGCACAATTAAAAGATTGGACCATAAAATATCTTGAAGATGTCGGTTCTGCATCAGAACTTCCTGTTGAAATGAATGGATTGAAATCACAACAATTCAGATGGATGAAAGGTGGTGCGGAATGTGCCAGAAAACTCCTGCCTGTGGTTTGGAAATCCAAACTTGGTTTAACTAAGAAAATCCATACCACCTTTCATTTGCTTTCAAGTTCAATATTCTTGCTCATATTTATTACTGGTCTGCAAACCATCCCAATATTACTCATGTTTAAATATTATAATGGTAACTTAAAGTGGCTTGGTATTTTTCTGGTCAGTTGGGTCATGATATTTTTTGTTTACCACAAGGCTAATTTTAATCCAATCGTTAGAAAAAATTACTCTACAAAAGATATCATGGTCTTTGCCTTGATGTTTCCGGTTTTACTTTCATTATCTATGGGTTTGTCATTGCACAATGCAATTGCTGTCTGGCAAGGGTTACGTGGTAAAAAATCTGCATTTATCAGAACACCCAAATACAATATTATCAACAAGAATGATCTTTTTTCAAGTGCATCCTATGTCGCTAAAAAAATGCCTTTTTCTACACGGCTGGAATTCTTAATGGCCTTCTTTTACCTTCTCGGTATCGCAATAGGTATATCAACAGGAAACTATACTTATATTTTGATACACCTCATGTTATTTGTAGGTTTTGTTACCATTGCAACTTTATCATGGAGGCACTTATTAAAAACAAATTGAAAAATCTGGGGACATTCCGTTTTACTGAATGGATACTTCTGCTTTTTTGGGGAGTGACCATCATCTGCATTGCCTTTTTTACTGAAAGGTATGAACATCAAAGATTGTTCATAGGATTGGGTTTGAGTTTTGGTATATATTTCTATTTATCAATTAATGCTCTCGAAAATAATCTTCGAGCATATCTCGTGGTAGCTGTACTTATTCGATTTATATTAATTTTTTCATTTCCGAAGTTGTCAGACGATATTTACCGATTTATTTGGGACGGGAGGTGTTGGGTAAATGGAATACATCCATTTCAATATACACCTGCGCAATTGCTACCAAAATCAATCCCCGGTCTGGACCAGGAGTTATTTCAGAAACTAAATTCACCAAATTATTACTCAATTTATCCACTCATTTGTCAAATTGCTTTTTATTTGAGCAGCTTCGCATCACCAAATAACATTTTCCTAAATGCACTTTTGATAAAAGTCTTTCTATTTGCTTGCGAACTGATCACTTTGAGCATGTCATTAAAAATACTTTCACTAAATAAACTACCAGCCAGCAGAATACTTTGGTACCTTTTAAATCCAATGATTCTACTTGAAATATGTGGTAATGCTCATTTTGAAGGGGCGATGGTGGCATTTCTGTCGGTTGCGATATATTATTTCATGAAAAAAAAGAGTTCTTATTCTGCTTTATTCTTCTCACTATCAGTAGCTTCAAAAATGTTAACAGCCCTATTTTATCCATTATTGGCATTTGTTGAAATTGCTCACAAAAAACTAAAGTTTATTCTTCAACTTGTCCTCTTTACAGTTTTACTCAGCATACCATTGTTCTTAAACTTAAATATACTGGATAGTCTTAATTTGTATTTTAATAAATTTGAATACAATGCAAGCATGTATTACCTGCTGAGATGGGTGGGGATAAAATTAACCGGATACAATCAAATTGCCACCATTGGGCCTGTTTTGAGCATTATTTCTACAATTTGTATTATTTTATGGTCATTCCTTGGTCGACACAAAACAAAACCGACCGATACCATGTTATGGATACTCACTATTTATTTGATTTTTGCTACAACTGTTCATCCTTGGTACCTAACGACGCTTTTGTTCCTTGCCATTTTCAACAAATATTATTATCCAATAATTTGGACAAGTTTAATAATGTTGACCTACTTAAACTACGGATATGATACATTCAAAGAAAGCATTTTGGTTGTTTTTATAGAATATTTTGTTGTATTTGCGATGATAATTTATGAAACTGAACTTTTAAAAAAACTTAAACTAAAGTGGATTCAGAAGAACTGAACGTATATTATTTTGAGTTAAAAAAATTACTCCAAGTTGAGAAAGAAGAAGATTTTATCTTTCATAAGAATCAACTAGCTACCTTAACCACCAAACAAAAACTTGAATTAGGCTATTTGTGGAAACCGGTTGTGGTTACCAGTTCAGGATTTACAATGGGTGGACGAATTTTTATCAATATTGAAAGGAGAATAAGTCAATCACTTAATAATTTATTACAACCGGGCAAACCGGTTATATTTTTTTCAGAAGGCACCAATGATGAAGCAAATCAGGTTAAAGCAACGATTTATTCAAGCAGCAAAAACACACTAAAACTAATTGCAAATACAAGAGATCTTCCTGAATGGCTTAACAAACCACCTCTTGCAGTTGAAATTGACTTTGATGAAAGATCATATAAAGTGATGGAAAATGCGCTGGAAGCTGTTATTAAAAACAAAGAACCACGAATTCTGGAATTTAAAAAACTGTTTCAAGGCAT
>JAEUUM010000110.1 GCA_016787375.1 Saprospiraceae bacterium | reverse complement strand
ATTAACTTAATTCTCTCAATCATCCATGTACATCTGCTATTATTACAACATGACGAAGAGAATTACAAATTTATAAGTAAACTATTCTTTCACTGAGAAATTGGTCCTTAAATAAAATTGCAATCAACAAATATTCCTAGTTCATTGAGTCAACTGCTGTAAGCTTAACCAAAGAATTCTGCTATTATCAGTAAATACCGAAATGCGAAAACCAGACTATTTTTAATCGAATTGAATAAAATGCATGGAGAAATCTTCTTACTTATAAATCAATTTGAGCATTTAGAACCTATTTTTACCAGATGAATCTTTTAGAGGAATTAGAACTTAAAGAAAGATGGGTTCAAATTGAATCAATGTTATTTGAACGTTTTGGTAAAAAACCAGATATGGAAGGAATTCTATATTTAATTGGCATTAATGAATTAGGAGATTTACCTAAAAAGAACTTCACCAAAGAACAAAAGCAAGATTTAATTCATTTGGCCACTTGTGTTTTACTCTCACAAAGTGGTTATTACGAATATGATGGTCATGATAAAGATGGCTGGCCCCATTATAAACTAGTTGAACATCCGCCCGCTAGTAGTTTAAAAGAACAGGAACTATTATTAAAGCAGCATATAATTGCTTACTTCAACGAAGAATGAGAAAGATAATCAAGGTGGCGGTAATAGGACCGGAATGTTCAGGCAAAACCACATTGTGTAAAATGCTCAGCGATTATTTCGTTGACCCTTGGGTACCGGAATATGCTCGTGAGTATTTATTAAACATTAATCGTCCTTATGAGGAATTCGATTTATTACAAATCGCATTGGAACAAATTCGTCGTGAAAACATAGAAATAAAAAACGCAACTAATTTTATTTTCTGTGATACAGATGTAATGAATATTCAGGTTTGGAGTGAAATTAAATATCAACGTTGCGCTATTGATCTTTTAAAACTCGTTGCTTCAACAAATTACGACTTGTATATTTTAATTGAACCAACACCAGCATGGGAGCCTGATCAGTTTAGGGAGACACCCAATTTTGAAGATAGAAAAAAACTTTACGAAACTTATTTGGAAATGGTTTCAGATAAAGGCCAATGCGTTTATATTTTGAATCGAGAAAGAATTGATTCAGTATTTGAATATCTGAAAGGATTTCTGGTTAACAAAGACTAAAGTGAAATGCTTCATAGAATAAGAGTGAAATCGTTCCATTCAATGAATTAAATTGTTTCAATAGAAATTACTACACACAAATACAACCCAAAACTATAGAAATGGGCTTTTTTTTACTCCAAATTAAACGGGTTAATTTTAATTGGTGGTGATAAAACCGTATTGGTTAAGATAGTATTTGTTTTTTGTTGATACTTTTTCTAAAGAATTATTCAGTCAACTAGTTTTGTAAATGTGCCATGTGATGATATATACCTCTCCATACCGCTTTATGCATCATAATATCACGATGAAGAATCTTGAAATTCAATTCTGGTTTACTTCCTTTTGGTTTCATGTTAGGATAATTTCGTTTGATTGGATTTTAAGACCTCCATGGGTCTACTCATACGGTTGCATCGCCTGCATTACTTTACGTCTAGAATAATAAACTGTTTTAGCTCATTTACATGTTCTGCGATGAAGCTCTAAGTGACTTACACCCTTTATATGTATACTTAAAAAAAACACAATCCGAAAGACTTTCACCCTATCGAATTTCAATTGATGGAATAAGCTTCCTGCGATTAGAGCGTGTTTATGTTTTCTATATAGATATTTCTTACACTTATCTGGACTATCGAGCTTCGAAAAGAACTCTTGTAAACTGTAACCTTTGAATATTTTTTTTGATTTTATTGCACAAAGATTTATCCATCTCTACTCAATCCGTTTGTACCAACCACTTATTTAGTCTATCTTTCGGACTATTTCGATAAAAGTACTTTACCCAAATTTCAAAATTAAATTAATACAACAACCATGAAAAAATTAATTCTGCTGATCTTAATAATCAATTGTCAATTCGCAATTGTCGATTCATTTGCGCAAACCCCTCAGGCTATGCCCTATCAGGCAGTTGCACGCGACAATACAGGGGGCCCTCTTAGTAGCCAAAATATTTCACTCCGTTTCAGCATACACGATTCAACAGCTGTCGGAACGGTGGTTTATCAAGAAACACAAAGCGCCACCACCAATGCACTTGGTTTGTTTACGGCCAACATAGGCCAAGGCACTGTAGTAAGCGGAACATTTTCAACCATCAATTGGGGCATCCATGCAAAATTTATTCAGGTAGAGATGGATGCGACAGGAGGTAACGCTTATACTGATATGGGTACTACTCAACTCATGAGTGTACCTTATGCCTTACATGCTAAAACAGCTGAGGTGCCTGGATTACCTGGTCCACAAGGTCCAATAGGTTTAACAGGAGCTACCGGTCCACAAGGTTTAACAGGAGCAACTGGTCCACAAGGATTAACGGGAGCTACCGGCCCGCAAGGTCCAATAGGTTTAACAGGAGCCTCTGGTCCACAAGGTCCAACAGGTTTATTAACTAGTGGCACAGCAGCAGGCAACACCTCCTATTGGAATGGAACTTCATGGATAACCAATTCCAGCAATCTGTATAATAATGGAGGCAATATAGGCCTGGGTACAAACACACCTGCCAATAAATTAGATATAGAAGGTGGTCTTGCCGTAGGAGCAACCTACAGCGGCATCACTGCTGCACCAAGCAACGGAGCCATTATTGAAGGCCGCGTAGGTATTGGAACCAACGCACCCAACACCAGCGCAGCGCTTGACGTAACCTCTACCACTGGTGCAGTTTTAGTGCCTCGCATGACACAAACACAGCGTGATGCACTTACTGCCGAACCCGGTATGGTAATACACAACACCACCAGCAATACCACGCAGGCATATACATTAGGCAACTCGCCTGCTATTAATATTTCTCAAACAGCATCTAATACAGGATTTGGTTATCTTGCTTATGGGCAATCCTTTGTCCCCACTGTATCGGGCACTTTATATTCTGTTACTTTATTGATAGATTTTGGTACAGGTACTACTACCTTGAACATTCGCAACGGAGCCGGCACCGGGGGGGCTATAATAGCGACACAGTCAATAACTGTTTTTGCAGCATCGGGCAATGAACAAGAATTTATTATTACTGCCGCTCCTGCTTTAGTGTCAGGCAACACTTATACTTTTGAGGTTGGTACGGGGGGAGGTTCTATCGGATTCAGGGGTTCTAACTCCAATCCTTATGCCGGTGGTAGTGCATACTCTAGCGGAACCATAGTGTCTGTCGTCGATTTATATTTTAAAACAAAAATGATTAATCCATCTCTTGGCTGGTTTTCGGTTGGGGTAGGTTCTCCCGGAGCCACAGGTGCAACAGGTGCAACCGGAGCAACAGGCGCTACCGGACCCCAAGGTCCTATAGGACCTGCAGGCCCCAATCTTTTGGCAGCAGGTGCAACAGCAGGCAACACGCCTTATTGGAATGGAAGTGCTTGGGTAACTAATTCAAGCAATGTGTTTAATAATGGAGGAAATGTGGGTATTGGTACCACCACGCCTGATGCCAAATTAACGATTGGTACTCCGGGTATTACCTACACCGATTACGGAATTACGTCTGATTCAAGAATTGGATGCGTAAATGGTAGCGGAAATAGAAGCGCTATTTTTATGCAATCTTCCGGAACCTATGGCAAGCTGGCAACTTACAACTATGCAACCAATACATACCTGCCGACGACGATTGAAGGTGGTAATTTTGGTATCGGTACAGCAGCCCCTACAGCTAAATTATCCGTTAACGGTAATTCAAACAATACCACTGGTTCCTGGAGCGTATTTTCCGATGCGCGCATAAAAACCGTCAACAAAGAGTTTACCGATGGATTATCTGTAATTAATAAAATACGTCCGGTACAATTCAGGTATAATACGAACGCCCCTTTTAATGCAGAGGGTGAGCAAATTGGTATTGTTGCTCAAGAGTTGGAAAAAATTGCACCATATATGGTGTCACAAAAAGAATTTGAAGATATAAAGGATTTACGTGAAGTAAATAATCAAGCTTATGTTTTCTTATTAATTAATGCGGTGAAAGAATTGTCGGCACAAATTGAAGCACAGCAAAAGCAAATTGAAGAATTACAAAAAATAATCAGGAAATAAATGAATATAAATTTCAAATAAAATCAACCTTTCACAAAAGGAATAAAGATCTTTTTGTAATATTCTGAAAGAACTTTTTTCATGTTTCTTCGTTAAAAATAAAAGGTAGTATTATTGGGAATGTTTTGAAAAGTTAAGTACAACGAACAGGTATTTAAAAAGAAGCGGATTGTCCGCAGTATGTTTTACAGAAATAATCTGTTCACGACGTTTTACGTATTGGCGTTGGTGGGGCATTAGAAAAACTTCTTCCCAATATTTGCTTTAACGACCAATAGAATTACAAATTTTGAGTTGTCAACTGTCCGCTCCACAATTGCTAATACGATGTTGTGCGTTCGCTTTTGTTATTCTCATACCAGTTCATCATTTCTTGTCTAACATTTTGTTCGTTTGTTGTGTCCAAAAGAATATGATTATATGTCATCTTTTTGATGTCCATACAATACTGTACCAATGTCCAATAGTCGTAATACTCTCTTGGCGCTATGGTACTATCATCAAATTTAATTTCCCAATTGTTTTTGTCCGTCGCAAACAGTCGGGCAAGATTTACTGAAAGGTCTTTCTGGTCCATGCCCTGTCTTGAAAGGTATTCTGCATAACCTTCCCACTTCCAATTTGGGATTTTCGCAACAGGATTTGATTTCCAAAATCCTAACTTGTCGAACTGTAAACAATGTGTCATTTCGTGTGCCAACAGTTGCGTCAAATTCCATTTGTAGCCATTTAATTCAATATAGTTGTCTGCAAAGTTTGCAGTTCCTTGCAGAACAACTTTGTCATAAAAGCCCCACGCAAAGGCCTGACCCCGTAAGGCTCGTATAAGTTTCGGATACTTGGAACCATCATTCAGGCATATGTCAAGGTGTAGTTTTGGATTGTAAAACTCACTTGTTTGTAAGAGTTCGGCAGCTTGGTCAAGGCTAGTAAATAGTGTTGAGTCAAGTGGTTTGCTATGATAAATGTTGTAAGTGTTATGTGTCGTTTTGTAGGCGTAAGTTAGAATTGGATTTAGTACAATTACAAGTAAAAGTCCTGCAATAAACAGTCCTGTTACAGTTAGTCGCAATGTCCATTTTTTAATTTGCCTTTTCATACGGAATGTCTGTTTAAAGTGACGCACAAAGTAAATGTACTGGTATTGGTTTTTGTACCGAACATTTACTTCCGTTTGCTAATCTAAATATAGTATTTAATAGCATTGCAATTGCTCTGTTCTATTCCATTGACCCGACTAGTTGTAGATCAGGACATTCTATTTTACATCAAAACGGTCAGCATTCATTACCTTAACCCAAGCATTTACAAAGTCATTTATAAACTTTTCTTTATTGTCGTTTTGAGCGTAAAATTCAGCATAAGCACGAAGTATGGAATTTGAACCGAATACCAAATCAACTCTAGTTGCTGTCCATTTTGTTATACCTGTTTTTCTATCTACAATATTGTAAAGGTTTTCTGCTACTGGGTTCCATGAATAATTCATGTCCGTAAGATTTACAAAGAAGTCATTTGAAAGTGTTCCTTCCTTGTCTGTGAAAACACCATGCTTTGTGCTACCATAATTTGTTCCTAATACACGCATACCGCCAATTAGTACTGTCATTTCTGGAGCAGTTAAACCCATAAGTTGCGTTCTGTCCAATAGCATTTCTTCTGGTTTTACAGCATAGTCTTTTTTCAACCAATTTCTAAATCCATCATGAATTGGTTCTAATACTTCAAATGAATCAACATCTGTATTTTCCTGAGTGGCATCACCTCTACCATAGGTAAAAGGCACTGTAATATCATATCCACTTGTTTTGGCTACTTTTTCAATAGCAGCGCTACCTCCTAAAACAATAAGGTCAGCTATACTTACCTTTTTGTCTAACCTGTTTTGGATTTCTGTGAGTTTTGACAACACTTTTTGAAGTCTTTCAGGTTCATTACCTATCCAATCTTTTTGTGGCTCTAGTCGTATTCTTCCTCCATTTGCTCCACCTCTAAAGTCAGACCCACGGTAAGTTCTGGCACTATCCCAAGCTGTACAAATCAATTCCGAATTAGATAATCCTGAAGTAAGAATTTTGGTTTTCAATTCTAAAATTTCAGTTTCAGACAAGGTGTAATCAACAGTTGGAATAGGGTCTTGCCAAATTAAATCTTCCTTAGGTGCATCTGCTCCTAAATATTTGCTTTTAGGTCCTAAATCTCTGTGAGTTAATTTAAACCATGCACGAGCAAAAACTTCTTCGAAATATTGAGGATCTTTGAAAAAACGCTCTGAAATTTTTAAATATTCAGGATCTTTTTTCATAGCCATATCGGCATCCGTCATTATTGGATTTCTTCTTACACCTTTAATATGTGCATCAAAAGGTTTATCTTCTTCTTTACAGTTGATAGGTTCCCACTGCCATGCTCCTGCCGGGCTTTTCTTCAATTCCCATTCATAATTTAATAAAAGATGAAAATAAGTGTGATTCCATCTGTCTGGCGTACTTGTCCATGCACCTTCCAATCCACTGGTAACCGTATCTTCTGCATTCCCTTTGCCTTTAGGGTTCATCCAGCCAAAACCCTGCGTTTCTACATCAGCGCCTTCAGGATTTGCACCAAGAATAGAAGCATCACCATTTCCGTGTGCCTTACCAACGGTATGTCCACCAGCTGTTAAAGCAACAGTTTCTTCGTCGTTCATGGCCATTCTTTTAAATGTTATGCGAACATCTTGCGCAGTCTTTAATGGGTCAGGTGTGCCATTAACGCCTTCGGGGTTCACATAGATTAAACCCATTTGCACCGCAGCTAAAGGGTTTTCAAGCGTTTCACTATTGCCGTTTTCTGCGTATCTGGATTTATCTAACCATTTTTTTTCATTACCCCAGTAGATGTCTTTTTCTGGATGCCAAATATCTTCACGACCGCCAGCAAATCCATAAGTTTTAAAACCCATAGATTCATAAGCCATATTTCCTGCCAGAATGATTAAATCTGCCCATGAAATTTTGTTGCCATATTTTTGTTTTATTGGGAATAAAAGTCTTCTTGCTTTATCAAGATTTCCATTATCTGGCCAACTATTAAGAGGGGCAAAGCGTTGGTTACCTGTATTTGCACCACCTCTTCCATCTGCCATACGGTATGTACCTGCAGCATGCCAAGCCATACGAATCATTAAGCCACCATAATGTCCCCAATCAGCAGGCCACCAATCTTGGCTTTCTGTCATCATTTTTTTCAAGTCTGATTTAACTGCTTCTAAATCTAGTTTCTTAAATTCTTCGGCATAGTTAAAATCCGCGCTGTTCGGATTTGATTTAGTATCGTGTTGATGCAGAATATCTAAATTCAACGAGTTTGGCCACCATTCTGTTACTGATTTTTTTGTTTCTGTATTGGCTCCATGATGAAATGGGCACTTTCCTTTATTTTCCATATTTACTTATTTTTAAATATTCCTGTTATTTGAAGTTTTATATCTTTTATTTTAAAATTTTTGATTTTCTTTTTTCTAAAATGTTCTGCAATCAAGTGGTCTAACTCTGGGTCTTCAAAATTTTCAATTTTATCAGATTCACAGCAGTATAAATGATGATGATTTTCGACCATTGGGTCGTAACGCATTACATCATTTTCAGTTTTTACACGATTCAACAACCCATTATCTACAAATGATTCTAATACTTTATATACAGTTCCAACAGCAATATTTGGATAATTTTTACCAATATATTGAATGATGTTTTCAGCAGTTGGATGATTGTCTAGCATGTAAATAGCTTCCAGTATAGCTACTCTTTGTGGAGTTACTTTTAATTTTTTACTTTTTACTTTCTCTACGAGGTTAATTTCTTTCATTAGTTTAATTCTTAAAAGAGAATAATTCTTATATAAGAATTATGTAAATATAGTTTTTTACTTTTAAAACTCCAAAATTATTTTTTATGTATTGATTGTGGGAGTCGACGTGGTTGCCTACAACGAGCAACAGCTTTGCGAAGTTGGCCGGTAACAAATATAGTGATTTAAGCAACTGCTATGCTTGCAGCTAACGAACACGACCTACAGCTGGGCGGACATATCCGTACGTTGCTAAAACAAATATAATGTTTAATAGAATTCCAATTGCTTAATTCACTTCCATTGACCCGGCTAGCTGTAGACCGAAGTTGGCTGTTGTAGCTTATGGTTTCCATCCGGGTGGATAAAAAATAAATTTGATCGTCTCTAACAAACTTTTAGACTCTTTAATATCCTTTTTCAGTAGTCGAAATTCATTTAGTTGAACGTCCCAAAACCCCTTAGGTATTGGATTATTAAAACTTCCATAAATTGGATTCTCAGTTTGCTTTACATAAGTCTTAAACAAAACATCATAAAGAATAAATGTTTCGCAAAAGTTCTTGTCAATGTAAATAGCATTTCGAGCATGATGCAAATGGTGAGACTTTGGATCCATTAATATTCTGTTCAAGATTGGTATTTCATAAACAATATTTTCATTGATATGTATAAATGTACTCCAAATTTTGGCAAATGAATAGACGATAAAATGTTGTGTGTTGACAACATACAACAACAACAACATCTTGGCAAATCAGGGAATGAAAGTTTGTTTTCAATAACCTTGAAATCATATTTACCTTTTGTTATACCGTATAAAAAAGAGGCAAAAGGAATACTACTAACTACTAGTCCAACTGTTTTTATAAATCTTCTCCTATCGTAATCTTTGACATCATTCCCTTTGCTGGATGCACTTCCTGAAAAATATTTTTGAGCTATAAAAACAATTTCATCAACAAGAAAGAACAATCCTAAAATTATCTCACATAGAATTACCGATACCATTAAAGCAATAACAAAATTTTGAGTAAAAGTCATTCCATTGATTCCCTTTGGAAAGAGAATTGCCAATGTTATTACTCCTATCCCTAAAGTTAGTAGCGAAAAAATCAGATACCATAATTTGAAGACATTTGAAGAAGTTGCTTGGTAAATGCCTGTTGCAATGTATTCCTTAAAGAGCACCATCAATATCACAAACAACGCAAAAGAAAACCAAACTTTCATCTTATTAATTACCTTTAACCATTAAACTTTGCAAGACAGTAAAATCAAATTTCCAGTTGGATCATTTACCCAATATCCTCCGTCCTTTTCTTCTACTTTTGCCACAGATTTAATCGCTTTCTCAAGCATAGTTTTTGTATCGAATATGATGTGGTAATGGTTCATGCCAGCACTATCTTTTGGCGCTAATGGTTTATTTATACCATGCCATGAGTTCATGGCAACACGATGTTTGTATGGACCACCACAGCTTACATCAGCATACATAAATTGTGGGAAATAATTAAATTGTTCAAAGCCTAATTTTTTATAGAATGTATCTGAACTTTGTACATCGTTTGCATACAAATGAATATGACCAATTTTACTATCATCAGATATTGGCTTCGACAAATCCTTATCTTTTAACTCTTTTAGAACAACATCTAAATCCAATGGTGCTGATGCGGATCTTATAGTTCCATGTGAATCCTCCATACGCAATCCTCCTTCCGTAACAACTCTTTTAAATCGTTCAGGCGTTTCTTGAGCAAACTCTATGGTAATTCCATCCGGATCATTGAGGTAAATTGATTTCGACATGGTATGATCAATAGGAGAACATGGATATTTGCTTTGTTGTAATCGGTATAAAGCTTTAGCAAATTCACTTTTTGAAAGATGAATAGCAAAGTGGTATAATCCACTATAACCTTCCTTATATGAAACTTTAGCCGATTGATGGATAACAACAAGTGTTTTATTCTCCGATCCGAACTCTGCTGAATCTGATGTGGCTTTTCTAAGTTTCAAACCCATTATTGATGTCCAAAATGTCTTAGCTTTTTCTAATGAAGTATTATTTAAATGTATTGCACCAAAAGCTGCGTACAAGTCATTTGTGCTAGTATTTTCTGTCATATTTGTCAGAGCATTTGTAATTGAGGAAACACCATCTAATCCGATCAAGAGGGATGTTCCTAAAATATTTTTTATAAAGGCTTTTCTTTCCATATATAAAAATTACCTTGCTAAAATTGGTACTCGTTTACTTCTACCCCAAGCTACGAAAACTGCCATAACCATAAATATGATAGGCATAGCAATAACCGAAGTTTCACCTTGCATAATATGAAATATAGTAGCAAATAGCATAATCACTGCAAGACCAATGGCTGCATAGGGTGTCAAGTTTGGTTTTACTCTTAAAATGGAAGGAAGCAATAAGCCGAGTCCTCCTATAAGTTCACTGATACCGATAAATCGTACCATACCTTCAGGAACTTGTGTTACCCATGGAAGCATTTTAGCAAGTTCTGGTATGGATTGAAATAATTTGTTTGCACCTGCCATTAAAAACATAATCGCTAATAATGATTGCACTACCCATAATGCAATGTGCAAACCTTTTGAAGTATTTGTATTTGTCATTTTATTGAATTTAAATTTTTGATTGTTAATTAAAATATTAATGAATTAAAGAAAATCTACAGTTATGAAAATCCTAATTTGGCATTCCATTCTGAACCCAACAAGTAATAGATTTTACATCTGCATCGGAAAGTTTTGAAGCGCCTTTGGGCATTTTTGTATATCCTGATTTATGTTGAACAGAAGCAACAAAGGCTTTATTACCGCCAGCTGATTTCGTAGCGTCATAGCTGCTTAAATCATATCCTGATTTTTTAGATGATGCATTATGACATCCAGAAGAAACACAATTTGCATCCATAATAAATTTAATGTTCAACGTATAAGTTGGCGTAACACTACTACAATCTACAATATCTATTTCTTCCTTCTTACATTGCGTAAACAAAGTTATACAAATTGCCGAAGCAATTATGATTGAAATACTTTTTTGATTCATTTCTGTTAGATTTCTTTAATTTTTACTTGATATTTTTTACGGGAACTGAAATAGTGATATTAATTTCATTTGAAACTTTTTTCGACATGCCTTCTAAGTTGCCAACTCCATAATCAACTCTATTTACCTTAAAGCTTCCGTTGAATAAATTTTTTTGAAATGTAAATGGAATTGTAATGAGTTTCTTCACACCATGCATATCCAATATACCATGCACCAGATAGCCATTATTTGATTTTGTAAAATTTGAAGAAGTGAAATTGATTATTGGAAATTTCTCTGCATTGAACCATTTATCACTTTTTGCATGTCGATTCTTTAACCAATTTCCTGTTGCAATAGAAGTGACGTCAATATTTACATTCATTTTAGAGTTGGGCAAATTATTGGCATCAAAGGCAATCTCTCCACTTATTTTTTCAAAATCGCCTTCAATATCCTTACCAGAAAATTTGATGGAATATCCGCTTTGAATTTGCCAATTCATCGCGTTATTGATAGCAAATGCAGAAAGCATTATAAAAGCACCAATTAAAACAGTAACACTTATTTTGTTATTTAATTTCATTTTTCGTTTGTTTTTATTTGTGATAAAATATTTCATTCACAATTAAACCATTTTCCCAAGTTTGTGCAGCTACTTGTTGCATTTTTATTCTGAAGTCATTTGCAAAAGTTAAATCCATCCAACTTTCTACCATGGTTTTATTATTTGCAGCATCTTCTGCAAAACTTAAAATTGCGGCACCATGTACTTCTTTTATGCTTTGCATAAAATTAATTTCATGTGTGCGATTGGTATCTTTTCCAATTCTTGGATCTTCGCCTAATTCTTGCATAACTACGTTTTCAGCATAGTATTTTTCAAAGCCTTCTAAAAGCTTACCTGCGTTTACATAATTTTGATGCAGGTCTTTTACATTTTGTAAGTTTGACATCTTTATTTATTTTAAAATTTATACTGCAAAGATGCGAAAGCAAAATGCTTCTAAACGATGAGGTAAGGCAAAATAAAGTGTTGATGTAAATCAACATTTTTGACTGTTTAATTTATTCATTTTTATTCCATCAACCATATTAATTTAGTTGATAGTATGGATAAGGCTAGTAAATAGAAAAAGGCTTGCGAAATTCTACAAGCCTTTTTATTCATTCTCATCATCATCTTAAAACCACAATGCACCCGGATCGCCAGGGTAAAATGCATCTGGTAATGCTAAGTACAAACCACCTGGTCCATAATCTGGATAAAGCAATGCTAGTTCATCTACTACTTGTTTTACTGTTGATGCATAGGCTCCGTTTGTTAATTTCTTGGTCCCTTTTATCAAACCTTGTGCATCTTTCAAATATGCAATATTCGCGTCTATTAAGTCACTTACATTGTCGCTGTATCCATTATGTCCTACAAAAATATGCTTGTAACTTCCAAACTGATTTTTTAGATATTGCAAACTATTGATCCATCCTGTAAGTTCGTCAGTACCATCTAATGGAGTATAATCTCTTATAAACGTATGTGCCTTATTGAAAGTTAAATCACCTGGAAAAAAGGATTGCAAACTAGGTATTGATATATAACCATTTTCAGGGGCTTCGGTATTGGAAATATCACCAAACATATAGTCTAAACCATCTATACTTTGAGATCCATTAACAGCAATTACATTCCCTTTATACACGTTAGTAAAATTTGTATCAGCCAATAAGAGTGAAGCGCTTTTTGCTTCTGCATACACAGCAATGTCGTTAAAATGTTCAAGATTCATAAAATGATCACGATGGTCATGTGTAATAATAATGTTCATAGGTTTTTTTATCGAATCCGCGTAAGCACGTAATTCTTGCCCTGAATTAGCAATTAATCCAAATCCTACATCTACAATTGTAATTGCATTTTCGGTTTCCACAATTGTACTTGTAACTGTTTTGCCGAATTCCAACACATGAAATCTTACATTGTTTTCTGTGATAACTTTAACTGTGCCACTTTTTACTATAGTTGTTGATGGTGGTGCCGCAAAATTGATGGTTAATGTGTCATCGTTTTTTTTACATGATGTGAAAAACATAAGCCCTGCAAAGGCTGCCATTAGAATCATTCTTTTTTTTCATTTTACTAGATTTAAGACTGCAAAAATGCAATGTCAAATATCACATGAACGATGAGGTAAGGCAAAATAAAACGTTGATTTAAGTCAACGTTCTCTTTATTTTCGATTAATTATTTTCTTAAGGTATTGCTTCTAATTCGACTTAAAGTTTCTTTCGTCATTCCCAAATAGGAAGCAATAATATGTTGTGGAAATCGTTGGAAAAATTCTGGATATGTATTTTGCAATTCTTCGAGTTTCTGCTCGGCTGTAAGAGTTTGCGAGGAGCGTAATCTTTTCATTAATTGAAACGATTGTCGTTCAGTAAGTGCTCGATTAAACTCTGAAAAAAATGATAACTTATTTAGCTTACTCAGAAAGTCAACTTTTGAAATTACCAACATTTCGGTATCTTCATACGCATCTATATAGTAAGGTGTTGGCGTGTCTGTCATAAAACTTTCCTTGTCGCCTGCCCACCAATTTTCAATATATAATTCAAAAATATTTTCCTTTCCAGTATCATCAATTGTATATTTCTTTAAGGCGCCTTTTACAACAAATCCAGCAATTTTGCATATGTCACCTTCTTGAATAAAATATTGATGTTTGCGTATTTTCTTCGTTCGAAAAACATCTGATAGTAAATCAATATCATGTTGACTTAATTTGTTTTCGATTTTACTGTTGATATGTTGAATTAGTTTATCTATCATTGTTTATATTGTTTGTCTCGGCAAAATTGCCACCAACGAACACGGTTTACAGCTGGGCGGACATATCCGTACGTTGCTAAAACAAATATAGTGCTTAATAGAATTCCAATTGCCTAATTTACTTCCATTGACCCGGCTAGCTGTAGACCGAAGTTGGCCGAGGGCTGGTCACTTAATTAGTTAAGTAAACAAAGCTTTAGTAACGCAAGAAAAACAGCTCGCGGCCAACGATTTTGGTATTTTTGAAAGAGCCGAAAATATCCTTCCGTTGCTTAACAAAAGTACAATTGTTCAATAGAATTCCAAATGCCTAATTTCATTCCATTGGCCGGCTTTTTAAAAATACCACGTTGGGCGAGGTGTTAGCCTATGAACCAAATTCTGATAATAATTTTTCAACTGATAAATCTTCATCAATTAAAGGCCAATGAATACCATAACCGGAAGGCGAGATTTTAAACATATCTCTTTCAATATCTGATGCTCTTCGAAGACGTTCTGATACTTTTTCTAATGGAACTTGTATTTCTTGTCCATCAATATATAATAGCATTAAATCAGAACGAAATTCAATTTTCTCTATTTTATGAGTTACTACCATAATTTATTTTTTAAAAAAGTTATTCCAAGCATCTACGATAGTGTCAAAATTATTAAAAATTATTTTACGAACATCTCTTTTATCCTTTGGTGACATATTAAATGTAAATTCTTCACGAATGTCCATTTCTTCAACTAAAATCCAATATTTACATTCCATATTTCCTTTTTCGCCATGAACATGAATCGGTTCACTTCCTTCATTGGAGTAGAAGTATATTCTCCATCCTAAAATAAATAATACTGTTGGCATCTAAGCAAATATAATTAAAAGCGATTCAAACAATTCCAATTTCCAATTTAATTACTTCGTTGGAAACATCGCGCCCAACTGTGTTGTGTGTTGAAGGCTTCCCTTTTTTAGTACAATTCAAAAGTAGAATTTCTTATTCATAATTATTAGATTTATTTAATTCCTTGTGGGCATAGTGCAGCGTAGGCGTAGCCGAAGCGGAACGGAGCCCACAAGGAACAATTTCATTT
>JAEUUM010000057.1 GCA_016787375.1 Saprospiraceae bacterium | reverse complement strand
TTTAATCTCTTGCTCAGGAACAAAACCTTGACGTCTTTTGCCAACTTTTGGTGTGGTCAGATCGACTGCAGGGTTGTTGGAGATTACATTTGTTCCCTGGAGATATTTGAAAAAACTTTTTAGGGTTGAAAGTTTTCTTGAAATTGATTTGGGTGTTATTGATAAGGTTACCAAATGCACGAGCCAAGACCTTATTTGTTGAAAATTTATTTCTTCTACATTTTCAATTTGGTAGTGTTGACCGATATAAGTAAAGAATTGTTCAAGGTCATTTTTATATGATATGACGGTATTCGGTGAATACCTTTTTTCATATTCAATGTATGACAGATAGCTTTGAATGTTCATAAAAAAAAGTCTGATCATGATGATTCATAATCAGACTCTAATATAAGGAAAAAAAATATTAATTCAAAAATTAAATTGCGTCAGTACCGTACTTCTGCATTTTGTATTCAGCTTTCAACACTTCAGATCTACGTGTTACAGAAGGCTTGGTAAATTGTTTACGTCTTCTTAACTCTTTTAATACACCAGATTTTTCATATTTCTTTTTGTACTTCTTCAGAGCTTTATCGATTGATTCGCTGTCTTTTACATCAATTATTAACATAGACTAGTTTATTATTATTGAAATTAGGACGCAAAAATAGGGATATTCTATATTATACTCCAAATTATTTGCATGATTTTATTTTTATTCTACGTATAATTTTTAAAAAGAGTTATGGGAATAGATAAAAAGGACAAATTTATTAAGACTCCGGACTTTCCGGGAGGTGTGAAAGGTATCCAGCAATTTATAAAAGAAAATCTCCGGTACCCAAAAGTTGCCTTTGACAATAAACTTGAAGCAACAGTACATGTCAAATATGTAATTAACTCAAAAGGCGATGTAATCGAAGCAAAATGTGTAGGATCTGCCGGACATGGCTTTGATGAAGAAGCACTCAGGGTTGTAAAACTTTTGAAATATTCTTCTGCAAATAACCGACATCTAAGAGTAACGTTTAACAAGAAGATTGATATTCATTTCAGGCTACCAAGGCATGAAGATGTTATTGAGCCCTCAGTTTCAGAAAACCAAGGCATCAACATTCAGTATACGATTACGCCAACGCCTCTGGTCTCAGAGATTCAGTTGCCAGAAAAATCGGGAGGATATAGTTATCAAATCAATATCGGTTAAATAAAAATTGCCGCTACAAAAAAATCGTAACGGCAATTTTAAAAAGGATAATTAACGAGCAGATTATTCTGGTTATATGCTGTTAGTTTTTATCCCAGAACAATTTAGTTTCGACAACATCACCTCCAATATCTGAAGATGCTTTCTCCCAATTTGCAGTATTTAAGTTTTGTTCTTGAACCGGATATGTATATCTCACTGGATATCCAGAAACCGCATCAGCCGGAAGGGCCAATACTGGTTGATCTAGTCTTCTTATTTCAGTCCAGGCATCAAATCCACGATTGTAAAGGGCAATCCATTTTTGAACACCAATTTTTTGTTTCCAATCACCGGCTGCAGTGGCATAGGCTACTTCAGGTTTTTGAAGATAAGCAGTAGCCAGGGCATCAGATATTCCCCAATAGTTCATTGACGCTCTAATACCTTCTTCGTAATGATTCGCAGCAACACCTGAAATAAAATTTCTTTCGACTGCTTCAGCAAGCAAAAATGAAACTTCAGAATAGTCCATAATTATTGACTCAAAATCTTGACTCAAAATTCTTGAACCCGGTTTTGAATAGGTGCTGTAATTGTTGTTATCACCATATGGGCCTCCGGTATATCCGCCTGTTGCATCAACTGTAAAATATTCAGGTATTCTTGGATCTCCAAGAGGTTTCATTGCATCGACTATTGTATTGGCTGCAACAAAGTCTTTTCTGTTACTTTGTACTAAATCAACCCAAATAGGATTGGTATTAGGAGGAGAGCCCATGTAGTGGAATATTACATTATCATCTGATGAAGCCATCACATTTGGTGCTGCTGCCTGTACGGTAGCTTTTGCAAGTGTTGGGTCTGAATCAGCAAGCATCATTCCTAACTTCAATTTGATAGAATTTCCAAATACTTTCCATTGTCCAATATTACCGCCCAATAGTAAATCTGCAGATCCAAAACCATCAGCTGCCGGATCAAGAGCGGCCATTGCTGCATCCAGTCTGGTAAGTAATTTTCCATAAATTTCAGCAGCATCATCATATTTTGGATAAACATTGTTAATATTCAGAGCTTCACTGTAAGGAACATTTCCGTAAGTGTTTACCAAAATTGAATACGAATAAACGATCATGATTTCTGTACAAGCATTTTTATTCTTGCTCGCTGCAGTTGAGAGATTCGGGTCAACTCTATTTAATTGAGCCTGACAGTCAACCAACCCCTCTATTACATCAACATACATTTGATTCCAAAAATTTTGTGGAATGTTACGAGTATTCAAGTCGTAATTTGATTCATCGATGTAGGTAGTTTCTGTCCAATATTGCGCCAAAAGTCTAAATATATTAAAGTTGACATTTGAATTGGTCAGTACATCGGACAATTGTCTTTGGGCACCTGAGAACAAGAATGCCGGTTCGACATCCTTAGGTTTTTTTGTATCGGTATTCAATGAGTCGAAATCTTTGTTACAACTCATTGCAAAACCGGCAACCATTAATAATAAAATATACTTTTTCATATCAATTATTTTGCTTGTTTCATTAAAATTTAACTCCTAAATTGAATCCTATCACCCTTACGTTCGGATAAGCACCACCTTGGTATCCTTGAACATTTCCTGAACTGAATCCTTCTTCTGGATCTGCATAAGGAACATTTTTATGAATTGTCCAAAGGTTTCGAGCATAAATTCCAAGATTAACTCCTTTGATGAAGCCCTGAGCCCCCAACCATGCTTTAGGCATATCATAGGAAATATTCACTTCCCTTAATTTTACAAAACTTGCATCATAGACGAACCCTGCAGCAGGATTTCTTCTGTAGCCGTAAATTCCAAAGTCTGTGGCATCATATCGGACAGTATTAGGTGTTCCGTCAGCTTGCACGCCTTCAAGCACAAGACCACCACCATCAGCAATTGGATCTCTTACTTCTTTACCGTTGTCGTTCAAAACTGCAGTTTCAGGATAAAGTCCCGTTGCCAATCCATAGTATAGGTCAAGAGAGAAAACCTCACCTCCTTGTTTAACATCTACTAAGAAACCGAAATTAAGATTTTTGTATCTGAATGAGTTATTGATACCACCTGTCCAATCAGGGTTCAAGTTCCCAATTACTTCATTAGAAGTTGGGCTTGACACATATCGTCCACTTGAACTTACAACTTTCTGACCATTTAAATAAGTAAAATTACTTCCTCTGATGGTTCCATATGGCTCCCCTTTAGTTGCATTGATGGTTACTCCACCCTGCAATGAAGCGAGTTCAAGATTATCAATACCACCAAGATCTAACACTTTGCTATTGTTTTTAGCCCAGTTGATATCAATTTTCCAATC
>JAEUUM010000039.1 GCA_016787375.1 Saprospiraceae bacterium | reverse complement strand
AGAGTTGGGCTTGCACGCGGAGCATCCATTGACATCACCATGTGCGACATATACATTCTTCTGTCAGCAAGTGAAGGATAAAATCCAAAAAAATTGATGGCAGGGTAGTCGATGTTGGGAGAAGGGAATGTTTCAAAATTAGCCCAAACATTTTGAGAAACAGGACCAAAACCAAAAGTATTATAACGACTCCTGCTATAATTGTTTACTTCAAAGAAGGTGTTGTACCAATTGTGAGTTCTAAATACATCAAGTGAAGCGTCGTACATGGTAGCTGTCAATTCAGCCATTACTTTATCTTTAGAAATTCCGCTTAGTTTTATTTTCCAGCTTTCGTTTTGCCCTGGCATAAGCTTGTCTCTAAAACTCAGGTATTCAATTTTGAGTTCTTTATTTGTCCATGGAACATTTATTATTTGAAAATCTTCAAATTTGCGGTTGTCATAGCTGTAATAGAATCTAATTGAAAAATTACCTCTATCATCTTCAGATATTGGTATTTCAATTGTTTCTACATCCTTGACATTCAGCCAATAAGCACTTGTAACTTGATCCTTTTTTACAAACTCTACCCAAACAGGATATTTGATGCCCGGGCTTTCCAATTTTACCAAAGCTTTTTCACCAGGTTGATATGAACTTTTATCTGTAGTAACAGAGAGACCATAATTGTAAAAATTTGCCTGTCTTTTTGGTGACAATATCGTGAAATACCTTTCGGTTTTAACAGGATTCCCGGCATAATCTTTTACTTCAATTTCAAACTTATATTTACCTGGTTTCCAATTTGCAATATTTAGTTCTAGTTCCTGCGACCCAGTATACTTTTCATCAAATGACACAGCTTCCTGAACCCAATTTTCAGGATTATTTTCATTCTTGTAAGCAAAATTGGGAAAGTCTTTGCGATAAGTATTTTCAGGAATTAATTGGTATTCAGGTTGTTCCCAATATTTGGACTTGATTATGAAAGAAGGAGAAACCAACCGTGATATCCGAACCCTGGCATCGGTTTTGGTTTCTTGATCATTGAGATTAAGTAGTTTGAATTTGGCCTCAAATTTCGAACCAGGCTCATAAGTTTCATCAATCTGAACTTGGACATTTACCCCAACATAACCTGCATACACCTGAGTAGAACCAGTACGAGTCTCTCCTGCCTGATCAGTAATGTCTGCTATAACCTCAAATGTATATATTGGTTTTCTGGAAGGATCGTCAGCATCATCGGGAACCAATGGAAACTGAAAGGAGAAATTTCCTTGATCATTTGTTTTAGCAGTGCCTTGAATAATTTCCTGAGTTGAAATATTGTATGGCAAATACTTAAAATAAGACCAATACGGGAATGCAGTCTTTCGAATAACCATATACACCACATCTGACCCGGTCAGCTAGTTACCTGCAAAGGCTTGAGACTTGAGCTTAACTATCACCTTATCATTAAGCTTATACTCCCCTTCTATTTTATCAAAAACAACTTCAAATGTTGGTCTCTTATACTCTTCAACGGATATCCATTGTACCCCACCTTTATCTGAATTCAGATACATTTGACCTTTCATTCCGCTTA
>JAEUUM010000604.1 GCA_016787375.1 Saprospiraceae bacterium | reverse complement strand
GGCACAACTTTGAATTTTCTTGAAGATCTTGCACCCACAATTGCATCTGAGAGAGTTCTTGAATTCCGAACTTCACCATAATGACTGAAGACTCTAAGCAACTCCTCAGGTGAATACTTGTTAAGAACGTCAGCAGCTGTAAGCTTTAAATCAGGCTCCATACGCATATCAAGAAATTCATCAGATCCGTAGGAAAAGCCTCTTTTGGCTGCATCAAGTTGGTGAGACGAATCACCCAAATCTGCGAGTATCCCATTTACCTCCTTAACTCCTTGGATTTTCAATAGTTTTTTAAGATGTCTGAAATTACCATCAATAAACACCAGGCGATCATCATTGATAATGTTTCTTTCAGCATCAGGGTCCTGATCGAAAGCGAATAATCTTCCATCAGAATCCAGTTTGTTTAAAATCGATCTGGAATGGCCTCCACCTCCATATGTAACATCGACATAAATGCCGTGGGGGTCAATATTCAAATACTCAATGCATTCATTGAGCATAACCGGAATGTGGTAAACTTTCTCTGACATTGCCTACTCGTCATTTAATGATCCAAGGATTTCCTCACCAATATCAGAGAAATCATCCCCTTTCTCATCGCTAATCCAAGCATCGTAGTTGGCTTGTGACCAAACTTCGATTTTATTGTTGTAAGCGAAAAGCACCAAATCACGTTCAATCTCAGCGTATTCCATCAAAGCTTTGGGAACCAAAATTCTTTCAGAGCTGTCAGGACTTAGCTCAGTAGCCCCTCTATAGAAATACCGTATGAACTCACGATTTTTCTTAACATAAGGATTCAGTTTGTCAACTTTAACTTTAATCTTATCCCAAACCACTTTTGGATATAGCATAAGACATTTGTCGACACTTCTGTTAATCACCAGGTTGTAACCACCAAGATCATTCAATTGACGCAAAAGAGAAGAAGGAAGGCGCACCCTACCCTTTTCATCCAGACGGCATTGAAATTCTCCTAATAATTGACCCATTGATTACGCTACTAATTGCAGTGTAAAATTATAAATAATTCCCAAATTTTCCCACTTCTTTACATTTTTTATTAAAAAAATTAAATTTTAACAAAAAATTGCATGCAATGATTTTTGTCATCTAAATTTGAATAAAAGCATAAATAGCTGTATTACAGTTATTTAATCAAATAAATTAAGGATTTTACACCAGTATTATAAGCGTGGGAAAAAGTGGAAAGAAATTCTGGAGTTAAGAAGAAATAATGCTAGGAAAAGAGTTTTCTGATTTTCATGCCCAAAACACCGAAAGCGGCTTCTTTAACAATACCACCACTCATTTTAGATACACCTTCTTCACGATCCTTGAAAACAATAGGAATTTCCTTTAATTTGAAACCCAAGGACCAAGCCTCAAATTTCATTTGGATTTGAAAGGCATACCCTACAAAATGAATTTTATCAAGATCAATGGTGGAAAGTACTTTTGCGTCATAACCAATAAAACCGGCTGTTGGGTCTTTTACAGGCATCCATGTTATCAATCGTGTATATAAGGAACCACCATATGAAATAAATCTTCGGTCAGCTGGCCAGTTTACGACACTGCCTCCTTTGGTATACCTCGAGCCAATTACAACATCAGCTTGATTAGTGTTTAAAACTTCATACATTCTTACCAAATCAGCTGGATTATGGCTAAAATCCGCATCCATTTCGTAGATGAATTGATAATTGTTTTTTAAACCAAAACGGAACCCTTCAATATAAGCAGTACCCAATCCCATCTTACCGGGGCGTTGAAGTAGGAATATCCGATTAGGGTATAATGTTTGTACTTTTTGTACTATGGTCGCTGTACCGTCAGATGAATTGTCATCCACAATGAGTATATCAAACTCTACTGATTGATTGATAACCGCGTTAAGGATCTTTTCTATGTTCTCCTTTTCGTTGTATGTTGGAATGATTACCAGATTAAGATGCAAAGTGAATAATTTACAATTTTAAAAATCGGTTATTTTGGAAATGTATCAGGATCAAATTCACTCATTATTCCATAGCATATTTCAAACACGTCTTCAACACTTGGTTTGGTAAAATAATCACCATCACTTCCATACGGTGGTCTGTGAGCATGTGCTGTTAGTGTAACAGGTTTTGAATCAAGATATTTATAAGCCTCCTGTACTTCCAATACCTGTTGCATCATGTAGGAAGTTCCTCCTCCGGGAACATCTTCATCTAAAAACACAATCCGGTTTGTCTTTTTGACCGAATTACATATTATTTGGTCTACATCAAAAGGAAGCAATGTCTGAACATCAATTAATTCAACTGAAATATTGTGTTGTGCAAGCAAATCAATGGCTGTCTCAGCTATTCTGACACATGAACCGTATGTAACCAAAGTGATATCGTTACCTGTGTGCAAAATTTCAGGTACGCCCAAAGGAACATTAAAATCTTTCAGATTATCCGGTTGTTTTTCTTTAAGTCTGTATCCGTTCAAACATTCAATGATGATTCCCGGGTCATCTGATTGTAGCATGGTATTGTAAAATCCCGCTGCTTGTGTCATATTCCTTGGTACCATTAAATATATACCTCTCAAACTGTGGATCAACATACCCATCGGAGAACCAGCATGCCAAATGCCTTCCAGTCTGTGTCCTCTGGTTCTGATTATTGCCGGGGCATGTTGAATACCATTACTGCGATATCTTAAGGTAGCCAAGTCATCAGTAAGAGGTTGTAAACCATAAATCAGATAATCAAGATATTGAATTTCAGCAATTGGTCTAAAACCGCGCATAG